>JAPPLJ010000066.1 GCA_028819475.1 Rhodospirillaceae bacterium | reverse complement strand
CCGAAATGTCGCCGGTTAGCGCCGAGCCCCATTACGGCATCTGCTGGTGCGAGCCGCTGCCCTGCCACGGCGACGTGCTGGCCAGGGCGGCGGCATGGGCGTCCAGAGTGCTGGCGGAGCGGGCAAATGCGTGATGCCGGTGCAAGTGGACGAGCAGGAATTGGGCGATGCCTTCGGCCCGGGCTCTCCGCTCCAATTGCCGCTCGCTGGCGCTCCCGGCAATTCCGCTGCGATCCCTATCGCCTCCGGTCGCTGCGCTCCCTGCGCGCTCCGCTTGCCGCCGCCTTCGGCGGTGTTGTCGCCGCCCTGGCGGGCGGCGGCGTGTTCCGTTCGGTTTCCCCCGGTTCGGTGTGGGCGGCGCGCCATTCCAGGTCCGCAGCGGCGGCCCGCAACCCGCTGCGCGGGTCCTCCACTGCGTTCCGGCCCTCCGGGTGCACGCCGCCTCGATCTGCGGACCTTCCAGGCTTGCTCGCCGCCCACCCCGCTCCGGGGGAAACGCTGTTTTTTGTTCAGGGAGAAAGGAACCGACCATGACACACCCCACCGACACCGCCATGGCAGACGCCTTCGCATCGGCCGGCTTCGACACCGGGAGCCTTGACGCCCCCATGATCGAGGCTCCCGACCTGTTCGGGCAGAGCGACGACGGGCGCGAGCCCGAACACGCGGCATCGGCAACCGCCATGGCCTGCGAAGCCGCCGCCCTGCACGGTGCGACCCCCGGCCCCGACGAGTTCGACAACCGGCCCCTGTGGGAAGCCCCGGACAGGATCAAGACCCGTTCCCTCGGCCCGCTGACCTTCGCCGAGCGGCGGACCCGGCGCAAGGAATACAAGGTGCGCAGCGATCAGGACCCCAACCTGTACCCCGGCGACCCGCTGGACCTGCCCGACCTGCGCGCCGGGTTCGAGGACTCGCACCTGCCCGGCATCGTGCGCGAGATCGTCGACCTTGCCGCCGAACGCCTGTGCGCCGATGGAACCATGCTTGCCGACGAGCGCGAAAGCCTGATCTGGGGCCTGGTCAATTGCTTCCATGCCCAGACGCAGAGGCTGGACCGCGCCCTGGACCGCATGGAACCGGAATTGCGCGACCTGCAACGGGCGCAGGACGGCTCCGAAGTCCGGTCCCTCGAACTGGAGAGGCTGACCGACCGGGCGCACAACACGGCCGACCGGCGCGATGCGCTGGAAATCTTCCGGGACTGCGCCGCCGACGCCTACCGCGCGCGCACCGGCGAGGTCTGGCGGCCGCGCCACGGTTCGCACACCAGCCGGACCGGCAGCCTCACATCCGCCGCCATCGACGCCCGCGACTTCATGCGCGCCCGCAAGGACCGCGCGACCATGGCGCACCTGCCGAGCGGAACCCTTGTCGCCATCGCGGGCGGCAAGGACGTGCAGGACCCGGCAGCGGTGATCGCCCGGCTGGACAAGGCGCGCGAGAAATACGCCGACATGGTGCTGGTCCATGGCGGCGGCCCCGGCGTCGAGAAGATCGCGGCGCGCTGGGCCGAGCGCAACGGCATCCAGCAGATCGTCTGCAAGCCCGACTGGAACCGGCACGGACGCGCCGCACCCTTCCGCCGCAACGACGAATTGCTCAATCTCCTGCCGCGCGGCGTGATTGCCTTCCCCGGTTCCGGCATCACCGACAACCTTGTGGACAAGGCGCGGCAGCTTGGCATCCCGGTTCAGCGCATCGCCGCCTGACCGCAGCGCAGGAACGGGCCGCGTCGCCATCCCGGACAAGGGAGCGGCGGCGCGGCCCGTTGCGCCTTTGCATCGCGCGCCGATCGCCGTTGCGTCCCGTCTTCGCGACGCGCGCGCCCGCACCGTGCCGCGCACGAGTGCATCGGCCACCGCGCGAGCCTGCCCCGGACCACGATCCGGGGCCGCCGCTCAAGCGCCGCTGCGGCTCCGATCCGCCGGTCTCGCCGGCGTCGATCTCCCGATCCCCCGTACAGCGCGAATCAGGCTTCCGACCGGCCCGGGCCGGCCTCGGGGGTCACACCCCACGCACCGATGGTGCCCTTTCCGCTAGCGTCCGCCTTCGCTTGAACT
>JAPPLJ010000065.1:31952-152773 GCA_028819475.1 Rhodospirillaceae bacterium | reverse complement strand
GCCAGATCCCTCCCTACCGGCCTTTTGCAGAGGAATCCTCTTCAGAGGGGGAAGTCCCGGAGCGAAGCGGAGGGGATGGGGGTGTATTGGGCCAGCAAAGGATTCGCCTTGCGGCGAAGCGCGTCTTTCGACGCGCCACCCCCACCTGGCCTCCCCCTCTGAAGAGGGGGAGGTATAACTCTGCGGACGTTTGCGGCCTTTCGCAGAGGAATCCCTTGGGGGAGGGGCAAGGGGAGGGGTCGCCTGCCGCCGCGCCGATGTCCGATCCCGGCACCGCTCCGGCCGCCCCATACCCCTCCCTTTAGGGATTCCTCTGCGAATGGGTGTGCCGGACGGGCCGGAAGCCGGAAAACGGCCGGATTTTGAATAAACGTTCAAAATCAGATTGCCTAAGTCTTTGAAATCGCTCTGTTTTAGAATTTGACAGACCGTTCTATTTAATATGATTTTTTTTTGCGCCCGGCAGCCCTAACCCTTTGGAATCGTTGGAAACATGCCTCTCGAAAGTGCGCAAAAACACTTTCGGTAGGAATTTTTCCAGCCTCCTGGGCGAGTAGGAGCGCCGGGCGACACCGGGGCAGCACCGCCAGGCAGGATCGGGGGCACGATGGCCCGGCGGAATCGGAGGGTCGAACCGGATGTTGTCCGGCCGTCAGGCTCAATGGCGCACAGGGCGGCGGATCGGATGACCGATCGGCGGCGGATCAAAGCGGGAAGGGTGGAAGGATCCCGCAGGGTCCCCCGCCTGTTTCTTCGTTTGCTTCTTTATTCGGGGGGATGTCGGCCGGCCGCGGCAGGCGCACTTCGGGCGTTGACGGGGCCGATATAGGGCGCGGGATCTATCGTGTCAAGGAATATTATCGAAAAAAAGGAAATATTTTGAGGACCGGCTTCGGTTCGCGCCGTTCGCAGAGGAAGCCGCTTCGGCGGGGGAAGGATATGAGGCTGCGGGCAGGTCAGCCGGCGGTCGCCGAGACGATCCAGCAGGCGCTGTCCAGGATCACCGCGCCGTTGCGCAGATGTGGGACGAGGTCTTCCGCCAGCGCAACTTCGGCGCGTTCGGCGAGATCGCCGCCGGCTTCGGCGAGCAGCGCGGCTCCGGGCCCCATCTGGAGCAGGAAACGCGCCGCTTCGAGCGGCTCGCCCGGCATTTTCAGCGCAATATCGAGCGGCGCGAAGCGGCAGTCGCGCCAGCCGGCGCCTTCCAGCCAGCCGGTCGCCAGTTCGGCATCGGCCCACTGGAACTGGCTCGGCTCGCCCGGCGCTGGGCGCGGCGGTAGTTCGACGAAGGCCTTGGCCGCCGAAACCGGGATCATCACCCACGGGTTCTCCCGCGGCTCGCGCCACACGATGAAGACCAGCCGCGCGCCCGGCACGCTGGCGCGGCGCAGGTTGGCGAGGGCTGCGGCTGTATCCTTGAAAAACATGATGCCGAAGCGCGAGAACAGGATGTCGAACGTGTCCTCCCGGAACGCGTAGTCCTGGGCGTCGCCTTCCGCGAAGCACACATTCTTGCGCCGTTTCGCCCGTTCCCACGCCCGTTCGAGCAGGGGCGGCGACACGTCGATGCCGGCGGCGGACCCGCTTTCGCCCGCAGCGTCGGCCAGCGCCAGCGTGGTCCCGGCCGCGCCGCAGCCGATGTCGAGGCAATGCCGGCCGGAAATGTCGCCGAGCGCGGCTAGGCCGGCCTCGGTGAACGGCGTCATCATCCGCTCGATGCGGTCTTCCAGGCGCAACCACTTGTGGCCCTGGGTTGTGGACCAGAATTCGATCTGGTCCCGGTTCGCCTCCGCCACGGTCAGGCGGCCCGTGCCGGACTGTCGAGCACGAGGCCACAGGAATCGAAGGCCGCGCGCGTCGCCGCCTTCTCTGCCTCGGTCAGCGGCAGGCCGGGGCGGCGGACATGGCCGCCGGTCTGGCCGAGCAGGTCCTGCCAGTATTTCTGGTGGCTGTGGGGCTTGCCCGGCGGGCGCGTGCCCTTGAGCGCCTTGCGCACCGGGTCGAGGCTGTCGCGCACCGCGCGCGCCTTCGCGGTCTCGCCGGCGAAGACGAGGTCGGTATATTCGCGCATCCGCTTGTCGGCGGCGGTCTGGATCAGGTAGGGCGGCGAGGAGCAGAGATAGAGTTGCCAGCCCAGTTCGACGATATTGTCGAACCATTCGTCTTCCGACGCGGTGCTGACCAGGATGCGGTCGCCGGCGAGGTCGGTGAGGCGGGCGTACATCTCCCGCGGCACGCTGTATTTGATCGCCACGACGTTCGGCAGGTCGGCGACCCGGCTGCACAGTTCCGGGCTCATCAGGTAGCCGCTGTCCGGGTGGCTCCACATCGCGACGGCGATATCCACCCGCTCGCAGATATAGCGGTAATACTCGTAGACCGTGTCGTCGGGATCGGTGTTGAAATGCAGCACCGGCGCGTGGACGACGATATAGGGGCAGCCGACGGCCTCGGCGTGCTGCGCCAGGTCGATCACGACGTCCAGATTCTGGTCCGAGCAGGACATAATGGTGGAGGCGGGGCCCCCGGCGCACTCTTCGACGGCGATCTCTAGGCAGCGCTTGCGCTCGTCCAGCGACATGGCGAAGAACTCGCCCTGCTTGCCGGAAATGAAGAAGCCGTCGATCTCCAGATCGTCGATCCAGTGGCGCAGATTGCGCCGCACCGCGGCCTCGTCGATTGCGCCTTCACCGGCGAACGGGGTGAGCGCCGCTGCCCAGATGCCCTTCATGTGTTCGCGGGCGTAGTCCTTGGCTTCGGACTTCCGGTAGGGGAGGGCCATTCCTCTACTCCTCCTGCTCGTGCTCAATCCCGTCGCCGGACCCGCCGCCGGTCCCGGAGGCGGTTCGGGCGTCGGTTCGGGCGTCGCGGATCGCCTGCCAAATATGTGCAGGGGTGTAGGGCATGTCGAGATGCTTCACGCCGAGCGGGCGCAGGGCGGCCATGACGGCGCAGGCGATCGCCGCCGGCGCGCCGATGGCGCCGGCCTCGCCGATGCCCTTGGCGCCGAGCAGGTTGGCCGGGCTCGGCGTCTCCATCCGCTCCAGCGTCACCGGCGGCATGTCGGCGGCGCGCGGGATGCCGTAGTCCATGAACGACCCGGTGAGCAGTTGCCTGTCCGCGTCGTAGACGATCCGCTCCAGCACCGCTTCGCCGACGCCCTGGGCGATGCCGCCGAGCAGTTGCCCTTCGGCCAGCATCGGGTTGACGACCGTGCCGGCATCGTCGACCCAGACGAGCCGCTCGACAGTCAGCACGCCGGTTTCCGGATCGATGGCGACGGCGCAGCCGACCGCGCCGTAACCCCAGGCCTCTCCCGCAGCGGTGTAGTTCGCGTAGGCTTCGAGGCCGCCGGTCTGCTGCGCGATGGCGGCCCAGTCCGGTTCGGTTTCGATGGGCCGTCCGAGCCGGTCCTCGGCCCGCTCCCGGAGCGCGTCGCAGGCCTGGATCAGCGCGCTGCCGCCGATCGGCGTGCTGCGGCTGGCCAGCGCGCCGATCGCCGTTTCCGGCGCGCGGCTGTCGCCGTGGACGACCGCGATGGCGCCCGGGTCGGCGGCCAGCCGGTCGGCGGCGATCTGCTGTACCGCGGTCGTCCGGCCCTGGCCCTGGGCGGTCGAGCCGGTCGCGGCGGTAATCGTGCCGTCGGCGCCGAGCGTCAGGCGCGCGGTCTCCCACCCCAGGCCGGAAGGCTCGATATAGGCAACGGTCGCCGTGCCGCGCAGCAGGCCGTCATCCGGCGGTTTCCCCGCTGCGAGCAAGAAGGCGGCCCGGTCGTAAGCGGTGGCGTAATCGCCGCTGTCCAGGGTCTGGCCGGTCGGCGTCGTCCACGGCATGTCGCCGGCGGACACGAAATTGCGGCGCCGGAGTTCCCCCGGGGTCAGGCCGAGCGCCATGGCGAGCCGCTCGATCAGCAGTTCCATGGCGAGCGCGGCCTCCGGCCGGCCGGCGCCGCGATAGATGCCGACGGCGGCGCCGTTCGTCTCGATGCCGGCAGCTTCGATATCGACGGACGCGACCCTGTAGGGACCGGGCAAAATGCGCCCGGCGTTGCGCGCC
Source organism: Rhodospirillaceae bacterium (assembly GCA_028819475.1). Lineage (NCBI taxonomy): Bacteria > Pseudomonadati > Pseudomonadota > Alphaproteobacteria > Rhodospirillales > Rhodospirillaceae > Rhodospirillaceae bacterium. Next base: position 148,717 of record JAPPLJ010000065.1, on the reverse strand, counting down.
GGGACGACCGCGCTGTAGGGCATCCAGTGGCCGAGCGGCGCGCGGACCGCGGCGTCGAGATGGAGCAGCGTTCCGTCTGCGGCGGCGCTGAGGCCGGCCTCGACGGTCTGCCCGCGGCCCTGGGTAGCGGCAAGGAAGTCCTCGCTGCGGGTGGCGATCCATTTCACGCGGCGGCCGAGCGCCCGGGCGGCGAAGGCGACGGCGATATCTTCGGGATAGAGCGATGCCTTCATGCCGAACGCGCCGCCGACATCGGGCGCCACGACCCGGACGAGTTCCGGTTCCATACCGAGCGCGGCGGCCAGTTCCTCGCGCGCCCGGTGCGGCGACTGGCTGCCGAGCCAGACGGTCAGCCGGCCCGGCACCGTCGCGGCGTCGGCGACCAGCCCGCGCGGCTCCAGCGCCGCCGGGGCGAGCAGCGGCTGGCGCAGGGAAACGGTTGCCCGCGCGGCGGCGTTGCGGGCCTCTCCTGCCGGCTTCGACCGCCAGGTTTCGCGCGCCCGATAAGCCGTTGCCGCGCCATCCGGCGACCGCAGGGGGAGCGGCTCGATGTCCACGAAGACGGCTTCGGCGGCATCGAGCGCTGCTGCCGCGGTTTCCGCGACGACGACGGCGACCGGCGCGCCGACCGCGGCAACGGTTTCAACAGCGAGCGGTTGCGGCGGTAGCGGCCGGAGTTCGGGCATGAGCGGGTTGACCGAAGTCCGTCCCAGGCCGGCAAGGTCCGCGCCGGTGAAAATGCGGACGACACCGGGCATGGCCGCCGCTTCCGCCATGTCGACCGCGGCGATCCGCCCCTGCGCTTCCGGGCTGCGCACGAAGGCGGCGTGGAGGCAGCCGGCGATCCGGATATCGTCGGTGAAACGGCCCCGGCCGGTCAGGAGCGCCCGGTCCTCGACGCGCAGGCGCGCCTGTCCGACGCCGCCGGACGATGCGGTTGAAACTGGTGTCACACGGGGCCTTGCGCTGGAGGGTTTGTGCCGACCGATTCAGGCTAGCATGCGGCCGGCGCCTGTTGTAAGGGGTGCGCCCCCTTCCGTGAGGGTCACGGTAGGAACGCGGAAGGCAGGGCAGCGCCGGCCGACCTGCGCCGGGCGGCGCCTCGCTCCGCCGCCGATCGAAGGAGGGTTGCCATGGCCCGACGCGCCCGGGCCGCGCGCCAGCGGCCCGCTGCCGCCAGGGGGGCGCCGGCTTCGCCCTATATCCGGCGGCGCCTGCCGGCATTCGAAGTCCTCGACGAGGAAGAGCTCCGGCGCATCGAAACCCAGGTCGACTGGATCGTGCAGGATGTCGGAATCGCCTTCCGCGGCGATCCCGAGGCGCTGCAATTGTGGCGGGAGGCGGGCGCCACCGTTGACGACGATCTGGTCCGCGCGCCGGCGGACTGGGTCCGCGCGATGTGCGCGAAGGCGCCGCGCCAGTTCACGCAGCGTGCGCGCAATCCCGACCGCTCGGTCGTGATCGGCGGCGACAACCAGGTCTATGCCGCGGTCTACGGCCCGCCTTTCGTGCGCGACCTCGAGGGCGGCCGGCGCTATGGCGATCTCGAGAGCTTCCGGAACCTGGTGAAGCTCATCTACATGCACCCGCACCTGCATCACGGCAGCTTCGTGGTCTGCGAGCCCTGCGATATCCCGGTGAGCACCCGCCACCTCGACATGCTCCACGCTCACATGACGCTGAGCGACAAGCCGCATTTCGGCGCCATCACCGAGAAGAGCCGGGCGCAGGACAGCGTCGACATGGCCGAGATCGTCTTCGGCCGGGAGACGATGGACGAGCACTGCGTCATCCTCGGCAACGTCAACACCAACTCGCCGCTGCTGGTGGACAAGGTGGTGACGGAAGCGATCCGGGCCTATTGCGGGCGCGGGCAGGGCATCGCCGTGGCGCCCTTCATCCTGTCCGGCGCCATGGGGCCGGTCTCGACCGCCGCCTCGATCGCCCAGGCCCTGGCCGAGGCGCTGATGGTCTGCGCCTTCGCCCAGCTCGTGCGGCCCGGCGCGCCTTTCATCCTCGGCAATTTCCTCACCTCGATGTCGCTGAGATCCGGCGCGCCGACCTTCGGGACGCCGGAGCCGGCGCTGTCGCACTATGTCATGGGCCAGCTCGCCCGGCGGGCCGGGCTGCCCTTGCGCTGCGGCGGCTCGCTGACGTCCTCGAAGATCGAGGATGCCCAGGCGGCCTACGAATCCGCCGATTCGATGCATTCGACCGTGCTGGCCGGCGCCAACTTCGTGCTCCAGGCGGCCGGCTGGCTCGAAGGCGGCCTGTGCACCGGGTTCGAGAAGCTGGTCATGGACGCCGACCGGCTCGGCAGCTACCGGAAACTGGTCGGCGAAGGGCTCGACACCGGCGACGAGGCCCTGGCCCGCGACGCCTATGGCGAAGTCGGCCCCGGCGGCCATTTCCTGGGCTGCGACCACACGATGCGCAACTATCTGACCGCGTTTTATGAGCCGACGCTGTCCGACAACGATACCATGGAGAACTGGCTCGAACGCGGATCGACCGACATGCGCCGCCGCGCCCATGCGCGCTGGAAGGAGATGCTGGAGCAATACGCGCCGCCGCCGATGGACGAAGCCGTGCGCGAGGAACTCGACGCCTTCGTCGCCCGGCGCAAGGAGGAACTACCGGAAGCGTGGTATTGAACGCAGGCGTTACCGGCAGCGGAGCCCGGTCAGACCTTGCCCTTCCAGGGGACGAGGGCCCGCTCGATACGCCGCATGATAAGATCGAAAATGAAGGCGACGGCGCCGATAACCACGATGCCGAGGAAAACGATATCGGTGGCGAGGAAACGGGCGGCGTTCAGCACCATCACGCCGATTCCCGCCTTGGCCGCGACCATTTCCGCCGCGACGAGGGTGGTCCAGCCGAAAGCAATCGCGACGCGCATCCCGGTGAGGATTTCGGGCAGCGCCGCCTTGATGACCACCTGGCGGATCACCTGCTGGCTGGTTGCGCCCATCGAATAGGCCGCATGGATCTGCTCGATCGATACCGAACGCACCCCGGCGCGCGCGTTGATCGCAATCGGTGCGAAGCAGGCCAGATAGATCAGGAAGAGCTTGCCGGATTCCCCGATGCCGAACCAGATGATGGTCAGCGGCAGATAGGCGAGCGGCGGAATCGGCCGGTAGAATTCGATCGGCGGGTCGAACACGCCGCGGGCGTAGCGGCTCATGCCCATGGCGATGCCGATGGGCACCGCCGTTATGACCGCCAGGAAGAAAGAGCCGAAGACCCGGTAGAGGCTCCAGAGAACATGCTCGTGCAGGGCATGTTCGCTGAATCCTTGGCATTCGGACGTGACCGCCGCACTGGCGCCGATCAGGACGAGCAGTTGTTCGAAATAGTAATCCGTACAGGCGATCCTGTTGAATTTCGAGATCACCATCTCGGGCGCCGGCAGGAACAGGGGCCGGATCAGTTCGAGTTGCGTGGCGAGCCACCAGCCGCCCAGGATGATCACGATGGTCACCGCGCTGATGGCGGTGCTCCTGCCGCGCCCCGGTGCGCCGTACTGGTCGACGACCTCCGATTTCCGGCGCGAGAATATCCCGAGATTCATGGCTCCAGCCCGCTCCTCTCTTCGCCGTAGATGATCGAGAGGATCTCTTCGCGCATTGCGATGAATTCGGCCGAGGACTTGACCTGCCTCGCATTGCCGGACTCGAAATACTGATTGTAGAAGTCGAGTTCGTATTCGTGCGTGATGCGGCCCGGCCTCGGCGACATGACAACAAGGCGGGTCGCCATGAACAGCGCTTCCTCGACGCTATGGGTGATGAAGAAGACGACTTTCCGGGTCTTCTGCCAAACGTCGAGAATCAGTTCCTGCATATTCTCGCGGGTGAAGGCGTCGAGGGCGCCGAGCGGTTCGTCCATCAGCAGCATGTCCGGGTCGCAGGTCAGCGCCCGCGCCAACCCGACCCGTTGCTGCATCCCACCGGAAAGCTGGTAGATCGGATAGTTTTCGAAGTCCGACAGGCCGACCAGGGCGAGGTTCTCGCGCGCCCTGATGCGCCGCTCGGCGCTTGCCACGCCCTGAAGCTTGAGCCCGAATTCGGTGTTCTGAATGACGTTGAGCCACGGAAGCAGGGCGTGTTTCTGGAAAACGACGCCGCGATCCCGGCCCGGCCCGCTGATCGGATCGCCCTTGTGCAGGACCTGGCCGGATGTCGGCGGCAGAAACCCGGCGATGACGTTCAGCAACGTGGTCTTGCCGCAGCCCGAAGCGCCGAGCGCGACAACGAATTCGTTTTCCCGGAACTCGAAGTTCACGTCTTCGAGCGCCTTGACGCTTCCCAGCCCTTGCAGGGCGGGAAACACCATGGCGACGTGATTGAGGCTGATGACCGCGGTCATGGGTGCCTGCCGATGTACGGCCGGTCCGGGCGCTCATGCGAAGGACGGTTCGGGAAACGCGCCCTTCCGAGCGGTTGAAGCCGGACGCCGCCATCCCGGCCGGAACCGGCGCCCATCGCCGGTTCCGGCCGAAACGACATTTGTGTGCGGCAGTCCTCGGCGCCTAGCAGCCGCCTTCCAGCGCCATCTTGGCGAATTTCGGGTTCGCCGAATCCGCGTAGCTGTCCAGCACCTTGTCGAGCTTGCCCTGGGCCTTCAGGAACTCCGAGGCCGCCTTCAGCGCGTTCTGCACGCCGCCGCCCAACCAGGTTCCGGAAATCTGCTGCTGGAGCGTCGGGTAGTCGTACAGGGCCAGCACGCCGCCGACCTGGCTCTCGTCGCCGGAGACCGCGGCCGCGATCCCCTTGGCGTTGGCGGTGCCGGGGCCGTACTTGCCGGGGTTGGCGCGATAGTCGGCGTCAGCCGCTGCCACCATCTTCACCCACTGGCAGGCAAATTTCGGATTCTTGTCGGTGAAACCCTTGCGCGCGACCATGGCGTCGAACGTGGCCTTGCCCCAGTTGCTGAGGTCGCCGGAGGTCAGCAGAACCCGCCCCTTCTTCTTCATGCGGCCGAGCGCCGGATCCCAGACGAATCCGCCGTTGATGTCGCCGCGTTCCCACGCCGCAACCATATCCGGCGGAGACATGTCGATGACCTTCAGTTCCTTCGGCGAGATTCCGAACTGCTCCAGGGCGAACATCATGTGGAAATGGGTCGTCGAGCCGAATGGCACGGCAATCGTCTTGCCCTTGAGGTCTTGCGGCGCAGTCACCGACTTGTCGACGACCAGGGCTTCGGCATCGTTGATGTTATCGTAGATGTAGATGACCTGCAGGTCGACGCCCCGGCTGTAGCCCGCCGCCGTCGGCGAGGAACCGTTCAACGAGATATCCACCGAGCCCGACGCCATGGCGTTGATCACCTCGGTTCCCGAAGTGAACTTGACGAACTCTATGCTCTTGCCGCCCAGGCCGTTGGCTCTGAGTTCTTTCATCTTGGCTTTCCAGGGCCCGTAAACGAGCTGATAGCCGACCGTCACGTCGGCGGCCTGCGCGGTTCCGGCAATGCAGAAAGCCGCAGCCGCAAACGCAAGCGCAGTCTTGCGCAGGTGCTTCTTCATGGTCGATTTCTCCCTGATTTCAGTTTGGTCAGACATACGGATCCCGAAGCTGCGTCCCGAACTATTTCCGTTTCTTCCTCCGGACGCGAGGCACTAAAATAAATATAAATTTATTCATAATTCAACACCAGAGAAGTCTGTCATTGAGTGAATCTTAAGGGATTTCCTCAATTTTGGGGATATGATTCAAGCTATCTACTGTGGAGGAGGCCAGCTTGAATGACGCGCCCCTATTCCAATGATCTTCGCGAGCGTGTTGTCCGGGCCCATCTGGCGGGCGCGCCGATCCGGTCGGTAGCGGCGCGATTCGGTATCGGTGTTTCCTGTGTTCCGCGCTGGACGGCGCGCTATCGCAGGACCGGTAGCGTGGCGCCGGGCAAGGCCGTCCGCCATGCCATCCGCAGCGCCGACACCCATCTCCGGTTCCTGCCGGCCCACTCGCCCGACCTCAACCCGATCGAGCTGGCCATTGGACCGGCTAACGATGAGCAGCCGGTCGTACCAGGATCGGGGTCGCTTTCGATCCGGCTCAGTCCAGGCGCGCCCGGATTTCGGCAAACACCGCCCTGAACATTTCAGGCGTCAGACGGCCGGTGTTGGTGTTGTAGCGGGAGCAATGATAGCTGTCGGCGAGAGTCAGCCCGTTTGCCACCGGGTGAAAGGCGCCGTGGCGAAAGGCGAAGGCGGATTTCTTCAGGCCGAGCGCTGCGAGCGTCATGCCGTGAGCGATTCCGCCGAGCGCCAGGATGGTATCCAACTGCGGCATAGCCCGGATTTCTTCTGTCAGAAAAGGCAGGCAAGCCCGGCTTTCGGCGGTCGCCGGGCGGTTCTCCGGCGGCACGCAGCGCACGGCGTTGGTAATCCGGCAATCGGCCAGAACGAGTCCGTCGTCCCGGCGGCGGTCGTAGGTTCCGCTTGCAAAACCGTAGCGGATCAGGGTGTCGTACAGCAGGTCTCCGGCCCAATCCCCCGTGAAGGGCCGGCCGGTCCGGTTGGCGCCGCGCAATCCCGGCGCAAGGCCGACGATCAGGAGCCGGGCGTCGATTCCGCCGAAGGACGGCACCGGCGCGTTGTGCCATGCCGGCTCGCGGATGCGCCATTCGCTTCGGAATGCGGCGAGCCGGGGACACAGGGCGCAATCGCGGCCGGGCGTATCCCCAGGCGTATCCGGGGCCGCCATCGCGAAGACGCTGCTACGGCTTCGAAGGGTCTGCCGACCCGGCTGAGACCGGGACCGGCGCCTCAGCCTTCCCGGTCGAATTCATCGTCGGCAAAGGCTTCGTCACCGTCGCGCTCGTCGCGCTCGAAGCGGTCGCGGCGCGGCGGCGGCCGGTCGCGCGGATCGCGCTGGATGTTCTCGGACAGGTCGGCCAACTCAAGGAAGATATCGGCCTGGCGGCGCAATTCGTCGGCGACCATCGGCGGCGACGTCTTGACGGTGCTGATAACGGTCACGCGCACGCCCTTGCGCTGCACGGCGTCGACCAGGCGGCGGAAATCGCCGTCGCCGGAAAACAGGACGACATGGTCGAGTTTTTCGGAGAGCTCCATCATGTCGATGGCAAGCTCGATGTCCATGTTACCCTTGATCTTGCGCCGGCCCTGGGAGTCCGTGAACTCCTTGGTCGGCTTGGTAACCATGGTGTAGCCGTTGTAGTCGAGCCAATCGACCAGCGGCCGGATCGGCGAATATTCCTGATCCTCGATGAGGGCCGTGTAGTAGAAGGCGCGCACCAGGATGGCGCGGGTGCGGAAGAACTCGAGCAGCCGCTTGTAGTCGATATCGAAGCCGAGGGTCCGGGCCGCCGCGTAGAGGTTGGAACCGTCGATGAAAATCGCAATTTTCTCGTCGGAATAGATGCTGAGGTTGCGAACTGTCATTGCCACGTCCTGTAATTGTTATCGATTATATAGCGTCCCGGCGCCCGGGGTAATCACCTGTCCCGCAGGAAATCACGAGATAGTGCGATGGGCGTAACAGCGCAGCCCGCGGCCGGACCGCACCCGATCTATGTCGCGGTCGGCGGAAATCTTCCGGGCCCCGGCGGCAGCACGGTTGCTCAGACCTTTGCCGAAGCCGCGGCGTGGCTGGGAACGGTCGGCGTCGAACCTGTCGAACGCAGCAGCCTCTATGTCTCGCCCGCGTGGCCGCCCTCGGATCAGCCCGACTACATGAACGCGGTGTGGCGGATCGAACCCGGCCGGTCCTCCGCACCCGGCTCCGCCGGCGCCTTGATGGAGCTTCTGCACGCCGTCGAAAGTCGTTTCGGGCGGCAGCGCGAGGGCGCAACGGCGAACGCTCCCCGCACCCTCGATCTGGATCTGATCGACTACCGGGGGCAGGTGTCTGCCGGCCCACCCATCCTGCCGCATCCGCGAATGGACACTCGCGCTTTCGTCTTGCTGCCGTTGGCGGAGATCGCCCCGGGCTGGCGTCATCCTGTCACCCGCCGGACGGTGGCTGACCTGGTCGCGGCACTGCCGCCCGATCACGGCTGCGTTCGCCTGGACCCCGGGAATCAGGCCTGAGTTCGGATTTTCCCTGCGTCAGCCGGAGCGCTTGCTTCGCGCCTGTGGCAAAATATATTGCGCTGCAATCCTGTCCGGCATCGGCCATTCGCACCGAACCCGAAAACCGGTTCGGTGCCGGGCGGGGAAGATCGCCGAAACCGGTTCCGGGCCGGGACTGCTTCGGAAGGCAGCCGCCGGCGTCCTGGAGCCTCGTTGCCGGGAGACCGCCGCATGGCGCGCGTTACCGTAGAAGACTGCATCCTCAAGGTGCCGAACCGTTTCAATCTCGTGATGTACGCATCGCAGCGCGCACGGGATATCTCGTCAGGTGCGGCGGAGACGCTGGACCGTGACAATGACAAGAATCCGGTGATCGCCCTCAGGGAAATAGCCGAAGATACGCTGTCGTTCGACGAGCTCCAGGAATCGCTCATACTCGGCCTGCAAAAGCAGCAGCCGAGCGACGATCTGGAAGAAGATCTGGAAGTTGCCGAGGCGCTGACCCGGGAGTCGATCGTTCTGGGCGCAACGCCGGTGGACGGCGGTGTCGCCGACCAGCAGGCCGCGAACGCCGCGGTCGCTGACGCCGCAATCGCCGATGCCGGAGAAACCGGTGCGATCCAGGATGCTGCCCCCGAAGCGGTGGCAGAGGCGGATACGGGCATCCTGCTAGGCGGTGAGGAGCTCAAACCGGAGGAACCGGAAGAACCGGAGGGCTGACGCTGGGCCGGACGCGCGTTCCCCGCCGAATTCTCCGGCGCGCCTGCCGGAACGGGCCCTGCCTGTCGCGCGGCAGGCCGGGGGCTTCCGGCCGAAATTTGTTCGGTCCTGTACTGTCGCAGAGCGTTTCGCGATGATGCGGCAATACGAACTTGTCGAGACCGTCAAGCAATACGATCCGTCGGCCGACGAGCAGGCGATAAACCGGGCTTACGTGTTCTCGATGAAGGCGCACGGTGCGCAGAAGCGCGCCAGCGGCGATCCCTATTTCTCCCATCCGGTCGAGGTCGCGGGCATCCTCACCCACTATCGTCTGGACGGTGCCTCGATCATCACGGCGCTGCTCCACGATACCGTCGAAGATACCCGCGCGACCCTGCCGGAAATCGAAGACCTGTTCGGCACGGAGATCGCCAAGCTGGTCGACGGCGTCACAAAGCTGTCCCAGCTCGAAATTACCGGTTCGGAAGCCCGGCAAGCGGAGAATTTCCGCAAGCTGCTGCTCGCCATGTCGGAGGATCTGCGGGTCCTGCTGGTCAAGCTGGCCGACCGGTTGCACAACATGCGCACGCTCGATCACATCCGGGACAGGGAAAAGCGCAAGCGCATCGCCAGCGAAACGCTCGAAATTTACAGCCCGCTTGCCGAGCGTATCGGCATGCGCGAATTGCAGGACGAGCTGGAGGATCTGGCCTTCGCGCATATCAACCCGGATGCGCGGACGTCGATCATGAAGCGGCTCGAGTTCCTTCGGACAGCCGGCGAGTCGCTGGTGCCGCGGATCATCGATTCGCTTTCCAGGACGCTTGAGGACGCCGGCCTGAAGCCGGACGTAGGCGGCCGGGAAAAATCGCCCTATTCGATCTGGCGCAAGATGCAGCGCAAGGATGTCGAGTTCGAACAACTCAGCGACATCATGGCTTTTCGTGTCCAGGTCGGGACGATCGAGGAATGCTATCGGGCGCTCGGCGCAATTCACGGCGCCTGGCGGGTCAGCCCCGGCCGTTTCAAGGATTATATCAGCCTGCCGAAGCCCAACGGCTACCGCTCGATCCACACGGCCGTGATCGGGCCCGACGGCTACCGGATCGAGATCCAGATCCGCACTGGTGAGATGCACAACCTCGCCGAGAACGGGCTGGCGGCCCACTGGTCGTACAAACAGAAGGCCGCGAACGGCAGGGGCGAGGCCGATACGCCGCAATACCGCTGGCTGCGCGAGCTGCTCGACATCATGGAGCAAGCGGAGGGGCCGGATGAGTTTCTGGAGCACACCAAGCTCGAGATGTTCCGGGACCAGGTTTTCTGCTTCACGCCGCGCGGCGACCTGATCGCGCTGCCCCATGGCGCAACGCCGGTCGATTTTGCCTATGCGGTCCATTCCGAGGTCGGCGACCGGTGCACCGGCGTCAAGGTCAACGGCCGGATGGTGCCGCTGCAGACGGGCCTGGTGAACGGCGACCAGGTCGAAGTGCTGACCTCGAAGTCCCAGAAACCGTCGCCGGACTGGTTGCGCTTCGTTGCGACCGGCAAGGCGCGGGCCCGGATCCGGCGTTTCATTCGCATCCAGCACCGGCACGAATACCGCGAGCTGGGCCGCGGCATCCTCGACAAGGCCTTCCGGCAGGAAAACCGGCGCCTGACCAAGAAGGCGATCGCCCGCGCCGTCGAGCTCTTCCAGGTCCAGGACGAGGACGACCTGTTGATCCGCATCGGCGAGGGGCGGCTGTCCGGTCCGGAGGTCGTCAACAAGCTCTTTCCGGCGCATGCCGAAGGGAGCGAGACCGGCAAGGCGCGCAAACAGACGGCCCGCCGAAAGAAAGGGAATGGCGCGGCGTCGGCGGAGACCGGCATCAGTATCCGCGGCCTGATCCCGGGGATGGCCGTTCATTACGCCCGCTGCTGCCATCCGCTGCCCGGCGAACGTATCGTCGGCATCGTCACGACCGGCAAGGGCGTGACGGTCCACACCGTCGACTGCGATACCCTGCAGCGCTTCAACAGCATGCCCAGTCACTGGCTTGACCTGTCCTGGGATGTCGACGGGTCGCCCGAGGAGAGCCACATTGCGCGGATAAAGGTGTTTCTGTCGAACGAGCCCGGCACGCTGGGCGACCTTTCCACCATCATCGGCAAGAATGGCGGTAACATCACCAACCTGCGCATCGCCAACCGGTCCATCGACTTTTTCGAGATCCATCTCGACATCCAGGTTGACGATGTCCGCCACCTGACCGAGATCATCGCGGCATTGCGCGCCAGCCCGATCATCACCTCGGTCGACCGGGCGCGCGGCTAGACGGGAACGAACGGGATATCAGCGATGCGCCATCTGCGGCTCGGCGTGAATATCGATCATGTGGCGACCATCCGGAACGCCCGGGGCGGCCGGCATCCGGACCCGGTGCGCGCTGCCCGGGCTGCGGCAGCGGCCGGCGCCGACGGCATCACCGCCCATCTGCGCGAAGACCGCCGCCATATCGCCGATCCGGATATCGTCCGGCTGGTCGGGGAGATCGACCTGCCGCTCAACCTGGAAATGGCGGCTACCGGGGAGATGCTGGCGATCGCCCTGCGCCACGGCCCCCACGCGGCCTGCATCGTTCCGGAAAAGCGCGAGGAGCGCACGACCGAAGGCGGCCTGAACGTCGTTCAGGGCCACAATCACCTGGCGCCATATGTGCGTGCGCTTCAGAAAGCCGGCATCCGCGTCTCCCTGTTCATAGAGCCGGACCGGGAAGCGCTCGATGCCGCGGTTGCGCTCGGCGCGCCGGTCGTCGAGTTGCACACCGGCTCGTTCTGCGAAGCGGACATCGACGGCGACGCGGCGGCCCGGGCCCGGGAGTTGCGCCGGCTGGAGGAAGCGGCCGCCCATGCCGAACGGCTCGGCCTGGAGTGTCATGCCGGCCACGGACTCACCTTCGATACGGTGGGCGACGTCGCAGCCATTCCGACTCTGGTCGAACTCAATATCGGCCATTTCCTGGTCGGCGAGGCGATATTCGGCGGGTTTGAGAGCGCGATCAAACGGATGCGCAGCCTGATGGACAAGGCCCGCGCCGAGGCGACCGGCGCCCGCAGCGCCTGAACGGCAGTTCCGGTGTCCGGCGGCCCGAAAATGACCCTCCGGGCACCATGATCGTCGGCGTAGGCAGCGACCTCATCGATATTCGCCGGATCCGCAATACGCTGGACCGGTTCGGCGACCGGTTCACCCACCGGTGTTTCACGGATGTCGAACGGGCACGGGCGGACGGCCGCCGCCGGCGCGCGGAGACCTACGCCAAGCGGTTCGCCGCAAAGGAAGCCTGCGCCAAGGCGCTGGGTACGGGTTTCCGGCGCGGCGTCTACTGGCGGGACATGGGCGTTGTGAACCTGCCCGGCGGCAAGCCGACGATGACGCTCACCGGCGGCGCGGCCCGGCGGCTCGCCGAACTGCTGCCCGACGGCATGGAGGGCCGCATCGACGTTTCGATCACCGACGAGCCGCCGCTCGCGCAGGTGATCGTCGTAATTTCCGCGGTGCCGGAGGAGAATGGTTCCTGACCGGGTTTTCCGGACTGCAAGTCGCCTTTTCCCCTGCTGTCGCGGCAGAAGCATGAGCCGACGACCGCCGGTGGACGGTTGTGGGGGCCGGGCAGACGGGGTACAGCGTGCAGGCGCGGCGGCGGCCCGGTTGCGCTTGCGCCGTTTCTCCCCAAATCGGGCTGTAGCCGAGGTTCGAAGGACCCGAGGAGGCGCCCTGTGCGCAAAGCCCAAGCAGCGCAAAAAAAATCTGCCCGAAAGTCCGATACCGGCGGTGCGCTCAAGACGATCCTCTACGCCGTGCTGATCGCATTGGTCGTGCGCACTTTCCTCTACGAGCCCTTCAACATTCCGTCGGATTCGATGTATCCGGGCCTGCACAAGGGCGATTACCTGTTCGTCTCGAAGTTCAGCTACGGCTATTCGAACTATTCGGTTCCGTTCAGCCCCGACATTATCGAAAGCCGGCTCCTGACGGGCGAGCCGGAGCGGGGCGACGTGGCGGTCTTCCGGCAGCCGACCAACACCAAAGTCGATTTCATCAAGCGCGTGGTCGGGCTCCCCGGCGACCGTATCCAGGTGCGCAGCGGCCGCCTGCATATCAACGGCAAGCAGGTCCGCCGCGACGGGCCGCTGACCCGCACCGACATTTCCGGCGGACACGCCCTGAAGGCTTATGACGGTCTGACCGGGAGGGAATGCACGAGCCACAGCGGCCTGCCGGCGCCGGCAAAACTGTATCGCGAAATCCTCCCGTCGGGCCGGTCCTATACGATCTACGAATGCAGCGACCATGTGCCGGGCTCCGACAACACCGGAGTCTATACCGTACCTGCAGGCCACTATTTCATGATGGGGGACAACCGGGACAATTCGAGCGACAGCCGCTTTTCCGGCGTCGGCATGGTACCGTTGCGGAATTTTATCGGCCGGGCGCAGTTCCTGTTCTTCTCGGTGAACGGCTCGGCAAGCATCTGGGAGGTCTGGAAATGGCCGGGCTCGATCAGATGGAGCCGGCTGTTTCAGGGAATTGACTGAACCAAATACATCAAAAACACGATAAACCTTATTGAAAATTAATGAGTATTCGTTTTTCGATTTTCGGATTGTCAACGGGTTCTCGATAAGGCGATTCAGGTGAAAGTCGTCGAACGGCCCATCGCCGGCCTGATTGCGGAACTGGGGTATGAATTCCGGCAGCCGGAGCTGCTGGAGGAAGCATTGACCCACCAGAGCGCCACGGATGGCGAGGGCCGCGGCAAGCGTAACCTGGAGCGGCTGGAATTTCTCGGCGACCGGGTATTGGGCCTGGTCGTCGCGCGGCTGCTGATGGATGAATTTCCGGACGAAAAGGTCGGCCAGCTCGCCCGCCGGCATGCCGCGCTGGTCCGCGCAGAAGCGCTGACCCGCATCGGGCAGCAGCTCGGTCTCGGCGACCATATCAGAATGTCACGCGGCGAGGAGGAGCAGGGCGGACGCACAAAGCCGGGGACGCTGGCGGACTGCTGCGAGGCGGTGGTCGCCGCGCTGTATCTGGACGGCGGACTTGAAGCGGCCGATTGCATGATCCGCCGCTACTGGCTGCCGATGATGCGCGAAGCCGCCAGTCCGCCCCAGGATGCAAAGACCGGTTTGCAGGAGTGGGCGCAGGCCCGGTCGCTGCCGTTGCCGGTCTACACGGTCGTGCGCCGGGAGGGCGCGGCGCACGAGCCGCTCTTCGATGTGGAGTGCGCAGTCAGCGGGCTGCCCCCGGTCCGGGCCGAAGGCCGCTCGAGACGGGCTGCAGAACAGGCTGCAGCCGGCCGGATGATCGATCTCATCGAAAGCCGCGGCTTCGATGGCAGTTAGGGGCGCAGTGCGGCGCAGCCCGTCGCATGGGGGCGGTCCGTGACCGGCCGGGACAGTTCGGTCGGGCCGCGCTGCGGTTTCGTCGCCCTGCTCGGCGCGCCCAACACCGGAAAATCGACGCTGGTCAACGCGCTGACCGGCGCCAAAGTCTCCATCGTATCCCCCAAGGTGCAGACGACGCGGACGCGCGTGCTCGGTATCGTTATGGCCGGGGACGGCCCCGGCGCCGCCCAGGTCGTCCTGGTCGACACGCCGGGCATATTCCTGCCGAAACGCAGGTTGGACCGGGCCATGGTGGCCGCCGCCTGGCAAGGCGCCGCGGATGCCGATCTGGTCGCGCTGATCGTCGATGCACGGAAGTGCGAACGGCAGACCGACACCGATACCGGGCGCATTGTCGAAGGCCTGGTGCGGGAGGACCGCCGGGCGATCCTTCTGCTCAACAAGATCGACCTGCTGAAACGCGACCGGTTGCTTGCGCTTGCCGACCGGATGAGCGGGGAGGGACCGTTCACAGATATTTTCATGATCTCGGCCCTGACCGGAAGCGGCATCGGCGACTTTCTCGCCCATTGCGCCGCCCGCCTGCCGGCCGGGCCGCACCTGTTTCCCGAAGACCAGCTGTCCGACATGCCGGAACGGCTGCTCGCCGCGGAAATCACCCGGGAGAAACTGTATCTCAACCTGTATCGGGAACTGCCCTATGCGCTGACGGTCGAAACCGAGACCTGGGAAGATCGGGGTGATGGCGGCGTGAAGATCGAACAGACGATCTATGTCCAGCGCGATAGCCAGAAGAGCATCGTGCTCGGCAAAGGCGGACAGCAGATCGGGAAGGTCGGTGCGTCGGCGCGCGAGGAACTGGAGCAACTGTTCGGACGCCGCGTCCATCTGTTCCTGTTCGTCAAGGTGCGCGACAAGTGGCAGGACGATCCGGCGCGCTACCGGGACTGGGGGCTGGATTATTCGGCCTGAGGCGGCTTACATGCAGCGGTCGTGCGCTATCGGGGAACTACCGCGCTTCAAGACGGCGTCATGTTTCTATCACACCGGTGAAACATCCGGACATCAGGCGACGGCGGAACCCGGCTCACCGGGCGATCACCGCCGCCGATGCCGAAATCGGCGCCGAATTTCCGATAACGGGAGAAACCATGTCCGAACGCCATGTCGATACCGGCGCGCCCGCTGCCGACGATACCGAACTTTCCTTCGACGCCTTCGATGAAAGCAACGACCCAAGGCCGGAAGAAACCGGTTTCGACCGGGTGGTCGAAGATGCCGTTTCCCGCCGCGGATTTCTCGGCGGTGCGGTTGCCGTCGGAACCGGTGCCTTTCTGACCGGCACTGCGGCGCTGAACGCAGGCGACGCCCGTGCAGCCGGCAGCCGCCTCGCCTTCAGGCCGGTTGCGGCGGGCATCGGCGACACGGTGCGCGTGCCGGATAGCTACAGCTGGCACGTCGTCGTGCGCTGGGGCGATCCCCTGTGGAGCGAGGGCGAGCCATTCGATCCCGAGACCCGCGGCACGGGCGCGTCGCAGGAACTGGCATTCGGTGACAATACCGACGGCATGGCCCTGTTCCTGGCCGGCGGGCGCAGCATCCTGGCGGTCAACAACGAATATACCAACCGCTCCATCATGTACGGCATGCGCGATTCGATGAAGCCGGAAACCGCAGACGACGTGCGCAAGGGCAAGGCGGCCCACGGCGTCTCCGTCATGGAGGTCGCGCAGGCCGGCGGCAAGTGGCAGGTCGTGAAGGACTCGCCCTACAACCGCCGTATCACTGCCGATACGCAGATGGAGATCACCGGTCCGGCGGCCGGCCACGACCTGCTCAAAACCAAAGCGGACCCGGCCGGGCGGCGTTCGCTCGGCACCTGGAACAATTGCGGCAACGGCCGCACTCCCTGGGGCACCTACCTGACCTGCGAGGAGAATTTCAACGGCTACTTCTCGTCGAGCGACAAGGCGCTGGCGCTTTCGCCCGGCTTCAGGCGCTACGGCATCCGGCACAAGGACTGGGGCTATGCCTGGGCGACGGCCGACGAGCGCTTCGATATCGCGAAACATCCGAACGAGCCGAACCGGGCCGGCTATATCGTCGAGATCGATCCGCTCGATCCGAAATCCACGCCGAAGAAGCGCACGGCCCTGGGCCGTTTCAAGCACGAGAACGCCGAGCTGGTGGTCGCCGCTAACGGCCGGATCGTGGTTTATATGGGCGACGACGAGCGCGGCGAGTATCTCTACCGCTACGTCTCGGACGGCGTGTATGCGGCCGGCGGCAAAAACGGCGACCTGCTCGACCGGGGCACGCTCTATGCCGCGCGCTTCAACGCCGACGGCGCCGGCGAGTGGCTGGCGCTGACGCCGCAGACGACCGGCATGGCGTCCCTCGCCGAAATCTGCATCCACACGCGCATGGCGGCCTCCGCCGTCAGGGCGACGACGATGGACCGCCCGGAATGGGTCGCCGCCAATCCGCACAAGGCAGAAGCCTATTGCGCGCTCACCAACAACAAGAACCGCGGCCGGAAGCCGAACGCCGGCGGCGATCCGACGCCGGTCGGCGGCCCGAATCCGCGCGCGGGCAACAAATACGGCCAGATCGTGCGCTGGCGGCCGGCGAATGGCGACCACACTGCCCGGAAATTCAGCTGGGACCTGTATGTGCTCGCCGGCAACCCGGCGGTGCACAAGGACGACCGCAAGGGCTCGGACAACGTCAATCCCGGCAATTTCTTCAACTCTCCGGACGGCTTGGCCTTCGACAACCGGGGCCTGCTCTGGATCCAGACCGACGGCAACTATTCGAACGCGAAGGACTTCGCCGGGATGGGCAACAACCAGATGCTGATCGGCGATCCGGAGACGGGCGAGATCAGGCGCTTCCTGGTCGGGCCGAAGGAGTGCGAGGTTACGGGTCTTGCCTTCAGCGGCGACCGCCGGACCGTCTTCGTCGGCATCCAGCATCCCGGCGAGCGGGGCAACAGCCATTGGCCGGGCGGCGGCGATTCGGTGCCGCGCTCCGCCGTTATTGCGATTAACCGCGACGACGGCGGAGTGATCGGCTGAAACACGGCCGAACTGTCGCGAAAAAAGGAAAGGCGGCCCCGCTGGCCGCCTTCCTTTACGTCTGTCGCATCACTGCGCTGTTCAGGAATACTCCAGCAGCGTGCGGCGCAGGATGTCCATCATCTCGTCGATATCGTCTTTCGTCGAGATAAACGGCGGCGCGATAATGCCGGCGTCGCCGGTGAACTTGACGTGCAGCCCGTTCCAGAACAGGCGTTTCTGCACCTGCGGCCCCAGGGCCCCGGGCTTCGCGCCCGGTTTCAGGTCGAAGCCGGCGATCAGGCCGTAGCCGCGCACGTCGGTGACGATGTCCATCTCCTCCAGGGCGTAGACCGCGTCCTGGAAATGGTCGATCAGCGCGGCGCCCTGCTCGAACAGCCCGCCGTCCCGGTAGAGCGTCTGGGTCGCGATGCCGGCGGCGCAGGCGGCGGGATGGGCGGAATAGGTGTAGCCGTGGAAGAACTCGATGGCGCCGTCCGGCGACGCATCGACCACCGTGTCGTAGATATCGTCCTTGACCGCAACGGCGCCCATCGGCTGGCAGCCGTTGGTGAGCGCCTTTGCCATCGTCATGATGTCCGGCGTCACGCCGAAGGCCTCGGCCGCAAACGGCGGCCCGAGCCGGCCGAAGCCCGTGATGACCTCGTCGAACACCAGCAGAATGCCGTTGGCGTCGCAGATCTCGCGCAGCCGCTCCAGGTATCCCTTCGGCGGCACGAGCACGCCCGTCGACCCGGCGACCGGCTCGACGAAACAGGCGGCGATCGTGTAGCCGCCATAGGTATCGCAGAAGCGCTGCAGGTCGTTGGCGAGGTCTTCGCCGTTCTCCGCCTGGCCGCGGGTGAACCGGTCCTCCGGCCGCCAGGTGTGCCGCATGTTCACGACATAGGGCATGCAGACAGAGAAGATGTCCCGGTTCTTGACCATGCCGGACAGCGACACGCCGCCCATGTTGACGCCGTGATAGGCGCGCTCGCGCGAGACGAAACGCTGGCGCCGGTGGTCGCCGCGGGCGCCGTGATACGCCATGCAGATTTTCAGCGCTGTATCGATCGACTCCGAGCCCGAATTGGTGAAAAAGACGTGGTTGATCGGCTCCGGCGTAATCGCCGAGACCATCCTGGCGAGCTGAAACGAGCCCGAATGGCCGAGATTGAACGGCGCGGTGTAGTCGTTCTTCAGCAGCTGTTCGTGGACGGCGTCGGCGATCTCGCGCCGGCCGTGGCCGGCCGGCACGCAGAACAGGCCGGACGAACCGTCGAGCACCGTGCCGCCACGGTGATCGACCAGGCGGATACCGCTGCTCTTCTCCACCAGCCGCGGTTCTTCCTTGAACTCGCGGTTCGGCGTGAACGGCATCCAGTGTTCTTCGAGCGAATTCGCCGTGAAATCCATATCCAAACCCTCCAGCGGGGAAATTTCCAGCCGCTTCCGGCGGCCCCGAAAACACATCACCCGCTGCCCCCGGCATTTGCAGGCGGCGCGGATCGCTGTCGAGAGCCTATAGAGACATATCGATGAACCTCGGAAAAGACCAAAATCCCCTCGAAAGCCATCAGCGATTTTGCGCATCGCGAGTATGTTATTAGGAAGTCGCCGCGGTTCGGGGTTATCGACCGGGGTGAGGGGAATGCATCGATTTTGCCGGGGACGGCCGCTGCGGAGCGAAGTGACATGCTGATTGGCGTTCCGAAGGAAACGAAGATTCACGAATACCGGGTCGGGTTGATTCCGGGCAATGTCCGCGAACTCGTCGCGCACGGTCATCAGGCCGTCGTCGAGAGCGGGGCCGGTGCGGCAATCGGCATGACCGATGCGCACTATGAGGAGGCCGGCGCGTCGATCGTGTCTTCGGCCGCCGCGGTCTTCGCCGAAGCCGAAATGATCGTGAAGGTGAAGGAACCGCTGGCGCCGGAACGCGCGATGCTGCGGGCCGGGCAGATCCTGTTCACCTATCTGCATCTTGCGCCCGATCCCGAGCAGACCGACGATCTGATCGAGAGCGGCGCGACCTGCATCGCCTATGAGACCGTGACGTCGCCGTCCGGCGGCCTGCCGTTGCTCGCACCGATGTCGGAAGTCGCAGGGCGCATGGCGGTCCAGGCGGGCGCCTATTACCTGGAGAAGACCCATCACGGCCTGGGTATCCTTCTCGGCGGTGTGCCGGGCGTCGATCCGGGCAAGGTCGTGGTGATCGGCGGCGGCGTCGTCGGGACCCACGCCATCCACATCGCCCTTGGCATGGGCGCCGACGTTTGGGTGCTGGACCGTAACGTCGACCAACTGCGGCGGCTCTGGCGCCAATTCGGCCGGCCGCTGAACACCGTATTCTCGACCCGTGACGCCATCGAGCGGCACTGCATGGCGGCGGACCTGGTGATCGGCGGCGTGCTGGTGCCAGGCGCTGCGGCGCCGAAACTGGTGTCCGCCGAGCTCGTAAGTCGGATGAAGCCCGGTTCGGTCGTCGTCGATGTCGCGATCGACCAGGGCGGCTGTTTCGAGACATCCAGGCCGACGACCCATGACGACCCGGTCTATGTCGTGGACGACGTGGTGCACTATTGCGTCGCCAACATGCCGGGCGGCGTCCCGCGCACCTCGGCCCAAGCGTTGAACAACGCCACGCTGCCCTATACGCTGGCCATCGCCGACAAGGGCTGGCGCCAGGCACTGGCCGACGATCCGCACCTGATGAATGGGTTGAACGTCCATGCCGGCAGCATTACCCATGCTGCAGTCGCCGAAAGTCTCGGCTACGAATTTCGCGATCCGGAGGAAGCGATCGCGCACTAACCAGCCGGAAGCGAAACCGGGCGGGGGGCTTCCCGAGACCCGGAACAATTGGGACAGGACACCGCGAGGGTGTTCGGGACTTCACCATCTAGGAAGGGTAACACCATGAAACTTCTCCACAACCTCGCTCTGGGCGCAGCGGTGCTGGCCGTCGCGGCTCCTGCCGCGCACGCCCAGCTCAAGGAAATCACCGTGGCTTATTTCCAGGAATGGCCGACGGCCAATCAGGTCGCCCAGCTGGACAAAACCTACGACAAGGAAATGGGCGTGAAGGTCAACTGGCGCGCCTTCGGCAACGGCAACGAAATGTCCGCCGCCATGGCGTCCGGCAAAGTCCAGATCGCCTACAGCTAGGGCCTCGTGCCGTTCGTGGTCGCGGTCTCGAAGGGCCTGAAGCTGAAACTGATCGGCGTCGCCGTGTCCTATGCCGAGGCCGACAATTGCGTGGTCAGCAAGGCTTCGGGCATTACCAAGGCCAATGCCAAGCAACTCGAGGGCAAGAAGGTCGGCACGCCGATCGGCAACGTGACCCACTACAAGCTGCTACGCATGCTGGACCATCTCGGCGTCGACGCCACGAAGGTGAACATGGTGCAGATGAACGGCGCCGATGCTGCCGTCGCGTTCGCCCGCGGCGACATCGTCATGGGCTGTGCCTTCGGCGGCCCGATGCTGCGCATGAAGGAACGGGGCGAATACCTGATGACGGCGAAGGAGCAGGAAGCCATCGGCATCCGCGTTTTCGACGTGATCTCGGCCAACGAGGACTTCATCAAGAAGCACCCGAAACTGGTCCAGAAATTCATGGACGTGACGGACGCCGCCAACGGCGCATACGGCAAGGACCCGAAAGCGGCACTGCCGAAGATCGCCAAGGCTGCCGGCATGGACAACGATGCGACGGCCAACATGATCCGGATGTTCTCTTTCCCGTCCAACAAGGCGCAGGCCTCGGCGGCCTGGATGGGCGGCACCGTCCAGAAATTCATGAAGGAAGTCGCCGATTTCTTCGTGCAGCAGAAACAGCTGGAAAAGGCGCTCGCCAGCTATAGCGGCACGGTCGACGCCAGTTTCCTGAAATAACCGCTCAGCGGGCGCGGTCCTTCGGGACCGCGCCTTTTTCTTTACTCCCGCATCGCTCCGGTGCGGCGAGGACAGAGGGAGAGGCCATGAAAGCGCTCTCGATCCAGGACGTTTCGATGGTCTTTACGGTTCCCGGCGGCGACCCGGTGCGCGCGCTCGACCATGTGTCGCTCGACCTTCAGCCCGGGGAACTGATGTCGGTACTTGGACCGTCCGGTTGCGGCAAGACGACCCTGCTTAACATCATCGCCGGATTTCTTTCGCCCACGGCGGGCCGGGTCGTCCTGCAGGACCCGCAGCCCGATGGCGCGGCCTCGGTCGTCACCGGGCCGGGCGCGGACCGCGGTATGATCGCCGATGCCGACGCTTCGGTTGTCACGGGTCCGGGCGCAGAACGCGGCATGGTCTTTCAGCAGGGCGCCCTGTTCGAGTGGCTGACCGTCGAAAAGAACATCGCCTTCGGTCCGAAAATGGCGGGCAAAGCGTCCGCCGATATAAGAGTTACGGTCGAGCATCTGCTTGAGACGGTCGGCCTCCAGGACTTTGCCAAAAAGCCGGTCTACCAACTCTCCGGCGGGATGCAGCAACGCGTGGCGCTGGCCCGCTGCCTGGCGAACGATCCGGAAGTCATTCTTATGGACGAGCCGCTGGGCGCGCTCGATGCGCTGACGCGCGAAAAAATGCAAGGTCTTGTGCTCCAGCTCTGGGACGAGACCCGGAAGACGATCATCCTGATCACCCATTCGGTGGAAGAAGCCCTTTTCCTGGGCGAGCGTCTGATCGTGATGGCGCCGCGGCCGGGACGGATCGAACGGGAGTACCGCCTGCCGTTCGCCAAGCGGGGACTGAACGAAAGTCCGCGGGACATCAAGGCCTCGCCGGACTTTATCGAAAAACGCGAAGAGATCCTTTCCATGATCTGGGAAATGGAAGAGGAGATCATGGGACGCGGAGAGGGAGTGGGCCATGGCTAACAACAATCAGCCGTCGCGCTGGATGATCTGGTTGGGTCTGGCCGACAACAGCTTCACCCGGCAGAAAACCGTCAAGTTCGGCGACGCATCGGCAGTCAATTCCGGGCGCGGTTATGGCATTATCTCGGTTCTTGCCTTCATAGTCCTCTGGTGGTTGGCGACTGTCGGAGACTGGATCAATCCGATCTACTGGCCGGGGCTCGACGCCGTGTTCGAGCGCGTCGGGAAACTGGCGAACGAGGGTTTCCGCAACGTCGCTCTGTGGGACCATATCTGGATCAGCGTCTACCGGGTGCTGTCGGGCGTCGTGTACGGCGCCGTGATCGGCATTCCGCTCGGCTTTGCCATGGGGCTCTGGTCCGTCGCCAAAGGGATTTTCGATCCGATCGTCGAGTTCATCCGTCCCATCCCGCCGCTGGCGCTGATTCCGCTCATCATCCTGTGGTTCGGCATTGACGAATTCGCCAAGATCTTCCTGCTGGCACTGGCCTCGCTGTTCATCATGATCATCGCGGCCCGCGCCGGCGTGAGCAGCGTGCGCGTGTCCAAGGTCCACGCGGCCTATTCCCTGGGTGCGACCAAGTTCCAGGTGCTGACCCGGGTGGTCCTGCCGAACGCGCTTCCGGAAATCTTCACCGGCCTGCGCACGGCTATGGGCGTCTGCTGGGGCACCGTGGTGGCGGCGGAACTGGTCGCAGCCGACCGGGGCATCGGCTCGATGATCATGATCGCCAAGAATTTCCTGAATACGGATATCGTGGTGATCGGCATCGTCATCATCGGTCTGATCGGCTTTGCCATCGAAATCCTGATGCGGATACTCGAACGCCGGCTCATTCCCTGGCGCGGGAAAGGGTAGGCCGAGGCGGCGTCCTGCAAAAAGGAGCAGCGGAAACGGCATCGCCGGGCCGGCAAAACGGCTCCGGCTGATTGCGCAACTGCTGAAGGTGTAAAATGGAAGACAAGCCGGCATTCGGCATGTTCCAGTCCGATCCGGAGGAAGACACCGTACCGGCGGGCGCTGTGTGCCCGGTTACGGCAGCCGGCGAGGCGTTCCTGCCGTTTTCGGACGAATATATCGACAATCCCTACAAGTTCTTCGCCGAGATGCGGGAGGCGGAGCCGGTCTTCTACTGTCCGGAAATGAAATGCTGGGTCGTGATGAAATATGCTGACTGCGTCGGCGTGTTCCGCGATCCGGAGACATTCTCGCCGGCCGTGGCCCGGCATCCGGTGCGCTCGCTCTGCCCGGCGGCGGCCGAGGTGCGCGACCGGCTCGACATCGGGATCGAGCCGTCCCTGGTCGACGAGGAGATCGAGACGCACCGGGCGCACCGCAAGATCTTCGGCGACGCCTTCACGCCCAAGCGGGTGAACGAGGTCGAACCGCGGGTGCGCGAGATCGTAACCCGCTACATCGACCGGTTTGTCGACGACGGCGAGGCCGAACTGGTCGGCCAGATG
The DNA here is from genome assembly GCA_028819475.1 of Rhodospirillaceae bacterium. NCBI lineage: Bacteria > Pseudomonadati > Pseudomonadota > Alphaproteobacteria > Rhodospirillales > Rhodospirillaceae > Rhodospirillaceae bacterium. The sequence goes on along the minus strand of JAPPLJ010000065.1, from coordinate 125,183 downwards.
CTGTACGAGATTCCGGCCCTGGCGATCTTCATCTTCCTCGGGGCGCCGGACGACAAGGCCGTCATGGTCAAGGAGCTCGGCTCCAGGCGCGCCATCGTCAACTGGGGCTTTCCCAGCGACGAGGAACAGGTCGAAATGATGGCCGATATGGGCGCGTCGTGGGATTTCACGGTCGAACTCGTCGATAACGCCCTGAAGAACCCGGGCGACAACTATCTCGGCGACATGGTGCGCCTGTATCGCGAAGACCCGTCGCGCTTCTCGGTCAACTATCTGCGCAACGTCATGTTCCTGATGCAGTTTGCCGGGCACGAGACGACGACCCAGGCGTCGGCCAACGGCCTCAAGAAGCTGCTCAGCGACAGGGAGCCCTGGAAGCGGCTGGTCGCCGATCCCTCTCTGATTCCGAACGCCGTCGAGGAAATCCTGCGCTACGACAGTTCGATCTTCGCCTGGCGGCGGATCGCGACGAAAGACACGGCAATTGCCGGGATGCCGATCCCGAAGGGCGGCAAGGTGCTGATCCTGATGGGCTCCGGCAACCGCGATCCCGAGGTATTCGAGGATCCGGAGACGTTTGATCCGTCGCGCCGGAATGCCCGGCGCCATCTGGGCCTTGGGCACGGCGCGCATTTCTGCATGGGCGCGCCGCTCGCCCGCATGGAGATGAAGGTGATCCTGGAAGAGCTGGTTCGCCGCCTGCCGCATATGCGGCTGAAACCCGATCAGCAATTCAGCTATATCCGGACCCTGTCCTTCCGCGGCGTCCAGAGCCTCGAAGTCGAATGGGACGCGAGCGCCAATCCGTAGGCCGGGCAGTTGCAACGGGCGTATCGACGGCGCGGCGGCATCCGGGCTACAAACCGCCCCCGTAGACATTCAGAACGCGAGGCGAAGGCCGTACACGAGGCGAGGACCGCTGCACCGGAGCGGCGCGCCTGCGGCCGACCATGCCAGGCAGGGGGCCTGATCCGATGCTGGACATCCCGAGTTCGAACTTCCTGAAAGAGAACAACGCCAAACAGGTCTGGCACCCGATGGCCCATCCCAACGAGATGGAGGCCGTCCCGCCGCGGATCATCGTTTCGGGAGAAGGCGTGCGAATCACGGACCTCGACGGCGCCACGGTGGTCGACGCGGTCGCCGGCCTGTGGAACGTCAATCTCGGCTATTCCTGCGAGCCGATAAAGCAGGCGGTCGCCGACCAGCTGGCGCGCCTGCCCTACTATGCCGGCTTCCGCGGCACGACCCATCCCGGCATCATCGAACTGGGTTACCGGCTGGCGGAAATCCTGGCGCCGGAAGACATGCGCCGGTCGATGTTCACCTCGGGCGGCTCGGATTCGGTCGAATCGGCGCTGCGGATCGCCCGGCAGTACTGGAAGGTGCAGGGGAAGCCCGACCGGACCAAGTTCCTGTCCCTCAAGAAAGGCTATCACGGCACCCATTTCGGCGGCGCGTCGGTCAACGGCAACAGCCAGTTCCGCCGGGCCTACGAGCCGCTGATGCCGGGCTGCTTCCACGCTCCGGCGCCATTCGCCTATCGCAATCCCTTCGACGAGACCGATCCCGAGCGCCTGGCCGACCTGTGCCTGGCCGCGCTGGAGGACGAGATAAAGTTCCAGGACCCGGAGACCGTCGCGGCCTTCATCGCCGAACCGGTGCAGGGCGCCGGCGGCGTGATCGTCCCGCCGCCGGGCTACTGGCCGAAGCTGCGCGAACTGCTCGACCGCTACGGCATCCTGCTGATCGCCGACGAGGTGGTCACCGCCTTCGGGCGCACCGGCAACTGGTTCGGCAGCCGCGGCTGGGGCGTGAAGCCAGACATGATGTGCATCGCGAAGGCGATCACCTCCGGCTATTTCCCGCTCGGCGCCTGCGTGGTGAACGCCCGGATCGAGGAGGCGTTCCGGAACAACAAGGACATGCTGGGCGCCATCTTCCACGGCTACACCTATGCCGGCCATCCGGTCGGCTGCGCCGCGGCGCTCGCCTGCCTGGACGAGACCTTCAAGCTGGACCTGCCGGGCAATTCCCAAGGCGAGGGCGATTACCTGCTGGCCCGGCTGCGCGACCTGCAGGCGAAGCACGAAACCGTGGGCAACGTGCGCGGCAAGGGACTGATGCTGGCGCTGGAATTCGTCAGCGACCGGGAGTCGAAGACTCCGGCCGGACTGAAGTATGTCGGCGAGGTTGCAAATCTGGCCTACGAGAACGGCGCCCTGGTCCGGGTGGCCGGAAATGTCATGATCCTGTCGCCGCCGCTGGTCATCGAGCGGGCGGATTCCGACGCCATCGTCGACGCCATCGAGGCCGGGTTGAGCCTCAACAGGCTGGATCCGGCAGCCTGAGCCGTCACGCCGGCAGGAGAAGGCGGCTTTCCTCGCTCTGGATCAGCGGCGCGGCCTCGCGCAGGAAATCGATCCAGCCGGGCGCTTCGAGCAGGGCGGCGCGGCGGGTGTCGCGCGCGGCGTGGTCGGGGTATTCCCACAGCAGGATCACCTGGTTCATCGGGCCGAACTCGGTGCGGTACAGGCCAAGCAGCCCGCCCTGGATCGGCTCCTGGATCGGCAGGCCCTTCTCCCGGTAGAGCGCGACGAAGGCGGCGGCCTTGCCGACATGGGCGGTGTAGATGCGCATTTCGATAATCGTGGCGTTCGCCGGCATGACGTGCTCCCGGTTTCCTTCCGTCGCGTGCTGGGGCATAGACTAGCGCCATGAGCGGCCCCCGCATCCTGGTTTTGTTTCATTCCACCGGCGGCGCGACCTGGAAGATGGCGCAGGCCGTGGCCGAAGGCGCGGCGGCGGCCCGCGCGGCCGTGACGCTGAAACAGGTGCCGGAGATTGCCGAAGCGCCGGCGATCCAGGGCCCGGATTATAGGGAGAAGCGGGCGGCCTTCGCCGACGTGCCGGTCGCCGAACCGGCGGACCTGCTGGCCTGCGACGGGCTGGCGCTCGGCACGCCGGTGCATTTCGGCTCGATGAGCGCGGCGTTGCGGGTCTTCCTCGACCAAACGGGAAAAATGTGGTTCGACGGCGCGCTGATCGGCAAGCCGGCGACCGTTTTCGCCGGGGCCGGCTCCGGCGGCGGACGGGAAAGCGCGATCCTCTCCCTGTGGGCGCTGCTCGGCACCCACGGCATGACCATCGTGCCGCTCGGCCTGCGCGCCGCCGAGGTCATGGACCTGTCCACGGTCCACGGCGGCAGCCCGCTCGGCGCCGGCACGGTAACCCGCGGCGCCGGCGACCGGCCGAGCCCGGCAGAACTGGCAATGGCCCGCGTTCAGGGTGCGGCGCTCGCCGAAACCGCTGCGGCGCTGGCGAGGGGCGGTTGAAGGATCGCTGCGGCGGCCTTACCGTTCCCGGGCTGCCATGCTAGTTTCGATGGCTCGCTTGCCGGGAGACCCTTGCGATGGCCCGATCCCAGGCCGCCCTCGAACGATCCGAACGCCGCGCGACCTACCAGGACGTGCTGGAAGCGCCGGCGCACATGGTCGCCGAGGTCGTCGAAGGGGCGCTCTACACCCATCCGCGACCGGCGATGCCGCATGCGCTGGCGTCCTCTGCATTGGGGGCCAAAATCGGCGATCCTTTCAACTTCGGGAAAGGCGGCCCCGGCGGCTGGTGGATCATCGACGAACCGGAGTTGCATCTCGGCGAGGACATCTTGGTGCCCGACCTCGCCGGCTGGCGGCGCGAGCGGATGCCGGACTTTCCCGAAACGGCCTTCGTCACCCTGGCCCCGGACTGGGTCTGCGAGGTGCTCTCGCGTTCGACGCGCGATCTCGACCGCCACGGCAAGCGCCCGGTCTACGCCCGCGAAGGCGTCGGCTATCTCTGGTTCATCGATCCCGAAGCGCGTGACCTGGAGGCTTTCGAACTCCGCGATGGCGATTGGGTCCTGATCGCCACGGCGCGCAACGACGACCCGGTCTCGATCCCGCCCTTCGACGCGATCAGCTTCCCGCTGGAAGCCCTCTGGCCGTAAGACCGGGCGGGAAACGAGGTCTTTGCGCTTGCCGGACCCTTTCGCGTCCGGCATCTTCATTGCCGGACCGCGACACGGCGAAGGAGGGATGCTGTGCGCAACGGCGATCGCGATATTTCCCGGCTGGTCGAGCCCGACCGGGTCCACCGGCTGTGCTACACCGATCCGGACATCTTCGAGCAGGAGATGGAACGGATCCACGAATCCTTGTGGGTCTATGTCGGCCACAAGAGCCAGGTGAAGGCGCCCGGCGACTACTACACCGCGCAAATCGGCCGCCAGCCGATGATCATGGTGCGCGGCAAGGACGGCGAAATCCGCGTCTTCTACAACCGCTGCCCGCACCGCGGCGCCATGCTGTGCTCGGACCGCAGCGGCAATGCCGGGCATCGCTTCCGCTGCTCCTATCACGCCTGGATGTACAATTTCGACGGCACCATCGCCAGCATCCCGGCGACCAGCGGCTACGACGGCACGCGGATGAACCTCGCCGAGGGCGATGCCGGGCTCAAGCCGGCGGCGCGGGTCGACGAATACCGCGGCTTCTACTTCGCCTCCCTGTCGCCCGACGGGCCGGACCTCGAGACCTTTCTCGGCGGCGCGACGCTGACCTTCGACCAGCTGGTCGACCGGGCGCCGGACGGCGATGTCGAGGTGGTCGGCGACTGTTTCCGCATGATCCAGAAGTCGAACTGGAAGATCTTCCTGGAAAACCAACTCGACGTCTCGCACCCCTCGGCGACCCACGAATCGACCGGCGTCGCGGCCGGCCAGGTCGAGCGCGAGATGGAAAAGCGCGACGGCCGCAAGGCGCCGCTCAGCTACAGCTTCATCTCCGCCTTCAAGACGCCGATCGAGGACTGGGTCAAGTTTGACACGGTCGGCCATCCCTACGGCCACTGCTTCCTCGCCGGCTATATGGGCCTGCGCCCGCAGGACCCGGACACGGTGGAATACGAGACCCTGCTCAAGAAAGCCCACGGCGAGGAGAAGGGTGAGGCCATCCTCTCGACCGACCTGCACCATGTCCTGGTCTATCCCAGCCTGTCGGTGCAGCCGCCGCTCCAGCAGCTGCGCGCGATCCGGCCGCTCGGCGTCGACCGCACGCTGACGGAAATCTGGCATTTCCGGCTCAAGGGCGCGCCGGAAGCGATCTACCGCCGGGCGCTCGACTACTACTATCTGGTCAACTCGCCCTCGACGATGGTGAATGCCGACGACCTGCACAATTTCTGGAAATGCCATCAGGGGCTGTCGACCGAGGGCGGCGACTGGGTCAGCCTGCACCGCAACTACGGCTCGGACAGCGAGCGCGATGGCGTGCTCTACAGCGCCCCCGGCACGATGAGCGAGATGCCGCTGCGCCACATGATGCAGGCCTGGGCCGGCTATATGGGCGCCGGCAACGGGGCAGGGGGCCGCTAGGGATGCCGGACGCCGATGCGAGAGCCGCCGCGGGGGCCGCCGCCCCGCTGACCGCCGCGCAGGTCGATGCCGACACCCAGCGCGCCGTCGAGGCCTTCCTTTACCGCCAGGCGGAAATCCTGGACGACGGCCGGTGGGACGACTGGCTCGCCCTGTTTACGCCGGACGGCCGCTACTGGATGCCGGCCCGCGCCGACCAGGCGCAGGGCGACGGCGTGCCCAACATCTTCTGGGAAGACCTCGACCTGATGCGGGTGCGCATCCGGCGCAACACCCATCCCCACGCCTGGTCCCAGAGTCCGCCCAACCGGCTGAGCCATGTCGTCTCGAACGTCGTGATCGAGAGCGTGGCGGCGAACGGCGACCTGACGGTGCGCTCGAAATTCCATTGCTCGGAATATCTGCGCTACGAGGTTCGCCATTTCGCCGGCAAGTACCGCCACGAACTTGTGCGGGGCGCGGACGGAGAAGGGGAGGGCGCCTACCGCATCCGCCTCCAGCGCGTCGACCTCCTCAACGCCGAAGGTCCGTTCGACTATGTGATCCAGTGGTGGCTGTAGGAGTTGACAACCCAATAAATTCACTACATTTGTATATACGATAAAAATATTGATGTATCGCTTCGAGTGGGATGAAACCAAGAATGTCGCCAATCGGCACAAGCACGGCATCGGTTTCGAGGAAGCTGCGGAAGTCTTCGACGGACCGGTCCTTACTCGCATCGACAACCGGGCAAACGGCGAGATGCGCGAGATCAGCTTTGGCTTTCTCGGAAGCGGAATTGTTGCTGTTGTTGTCCATACCGACCGCGATGGCGTCATCCGGATAATCAGCGCCCGAAAGGCTACTGGACAGGAAAGGATTCGTTTCCGTGCCTATCTCGAAAAAGCGCTTGGCTGAAATAGCGGCGATTCCCGACGCGGAAATCGACACGTCGGACATTCCGGAAATGGATGAAGAGTTTTTTGCGACTGCCCGACTGGTCATGCCGCCAGGTGCTTCGAAGAAAGCGGTATCGCTTCGTGTGGACGAGGACGTGTTCGACTGGTTCAAGGCGCAGGGCAAAGGACATCTGAGCCGGATGAATGCCGTTTTGCGTGCCTACATGCTCGCCAATCGGGGCGGATAAGGCGCACGATTCTGTCGCCCGTGGCAGTTCGGGCGGTAACCCACGCCCCCGCCCATGAAAACCGCCTTCACCGCTGACCAGCTTGCCGAGCCGGAGATTGCCGCGGCGGACGGCATTTTGCGGGTCTGCGTGCATTACGGCTTCTGTACGGCGGTGTGCCCGACCTATGTGCTGACGCGGGACGAGAACGAGGCGCCGCGCGGGCGCATCGACCTGACCCGCGCCATGCTGGAGAAGGGCGGCCGGCCCGATGCGAAGACGGTCCGGCATATCGATTCGTGCCTGTCCTGCAACGCCTGCATGACGACCTGCGCCGTCGACGTCGACTATCTCCATCTCGCCGACATCGCCCGCGCCTATATCGAGGAGAACTACCGGCGGCCGCTCGCCGACCGGCTGCTGCGCCGGCTGGTTGCCCGCACTGTCACCGACCCGGCGCGCTTCGCCCGCATGACCCGGCTTGCAAGGCTCGCCCGGCCGGTTCGGGCGCTGCTGCCGGGCCGCCTGCGCACCCTGGTCGGACTCGCGCCGGCTGCCCTGCCGCGGGCGCAGGATCTTGCCGGCGTCCATCCGGCCGAAGGCGCGCGCCGGATGCGGGTCGCGCTGCTGCAGGGCTGCGTCCAGCAGGCCCTGGCGCCGGAGATCAACGCGGCGACGGTCCGGCTGCTGACCCGCCATGGCGTCAAGGTCGTCGTGCCGCCGGAGGCCGGTTGCTGCGGCGCCTTCACCCTGCATATGGGCAAGGCGGACATGGCGCGCGGGGCGGCGGCGCGGACCGTCGACGCCTGGCACGCCGAACTGGAGGCCGGCGGGCTGGACGCCGTGGTCGTCAACGCCTCGGGCTGCGGGACGGTGGTCAAGGACTACGCCCGGCTGTTCGCCGGCGATCCGATGCGCCGGGAACGGGCTGCCTCCGTAGCCGCCCTCGCCCGGGACGTGACTGAACTGCTGGCGCCGGACGATCTGTGCTTGCCGGAAACCGTGGTGCCGCTCGCCGTCGCGTATCACGACGCCTGCTCGCTCCAGCACGCCCAGAAGATTCGCAGCCGGCCGCGCGCCCTGCTGCGCGCCGCCGGCTTCGATGTGCGCGACGTGCCGGAAGGCCATTTCTGCTGCGGCTCGGCCGGCGCCTACAACATGCTCCAGCCGGAGATGGCGGAGGCCCTGGGGCGGCGAAAGGCGGGCCATATCGAGAGCACCGGCGCGGCGGCGGTTGCGGCGGGCAATCTCGGCTGCCTCGCCCAGCTCGGCCGCTTCACCGGCCTGCCGATGCTCCACACCGCCGAACTGCTCGACTGGGCGACCGGCGGGCCGCTGCCGGAAGCACTGCGCGGCACCCCGCTGCCGGAACCGGTCGCCCGGAAGCAGGCGGCGGCCCCGACCGAAACGCAGGGCACACCGCCGCCCCCGGATGCGTCTTCGGGCGGTTCTCCCGGCACCGCCATCTGGTAGAGTGAGGCTGCGGGAGGAGAACACGATGAGCATGGACGCCTTTCTGAACGACGCTGCGGGCGGCCTCGGCGCGGAGCATGTCAACACCGCGGAAGAGACGCTCGTCCGCTACGGCGAGAATACCATGCCGGGCGGCGACCGGCGGCCGGCCGCGGTGCTCTATCCCGGCTCGACCGACGAGGTCGCGGCGCTGGTGCGGCTCGCCAACCTGCACAAGGTAGCGCTGTTCCCGACCTCGACCGGCAACAATATGGGCCTCGGTACACGCTCGGCGCCGGCCGCGGGCATGGCGGTGCTCGATCTCGGCCGGCGCATGAACCGGATCCTCGAGATCGACGACAGGCTGGGCTTCGCCGCCGTCGAGCCCGGCGTCAGCTTCCAGATGCTGGCCGACGAACTGAAGCGGCGCGGCGGCCAGTGGATGAACTCCACAACCTCGGGCCCGCCCCAGGGCGGCATGATCGGCAACGCCCTCGACAAGGGTGCCGGCTACGGCCCCTATTTCGACCATTTCGGCTTCAGCTGCGGCATGGAGGTGGTGCTCGGCACCGGCGACGTCATCCGCACCGGCGACGGCTCGATCGAAGCCGATAATCTGGTCAACTGGCACGTCTCGAAATATTCCTTCGGCCCGATCCTGGACGGGCTGTTCGCGCAATCGAACTACGGCATCGTCACCCGGCTCGGCGTCTGGCTGCTGCCGCGGCCGCCGGCGATCCGCTCCTTCCATTTCGCCTTCCCGGACGATAGCGACCTCGAGGAAATCGTCGAACTGTGCCGGCCGCTCAAGATGTCGAACTTCGTGCCGACCCTGTTCCGCGTCGCCAACGACCTGTACCTGATCGGCAGCGAGGTCCCGAGTCCGGCCTATGCGGCGTCCGGCGGCAAAGCGTCGATAAGCGACGAGGCGCGCAAGGCGCTGCAAAGCGAGCACGGGCTGGGCGCCTGGACCGTCTCCGGCGCCTTCTACGGCCCGTCGATGGACGCGATGGAGCCGCAGATCGGGCGAGTCGTCGACCATTTCTGCGCCTCCGGCAAGGCGACCTACATCCCCCACGAAGCAGCGCTGGAGAAGCCGTCGCTGGCCTGCGCCGTCGCTTCCTTCTCCGGCGAGCCGACGCTGACCGAGCTCGGCCTGCTGAAATGGCGGCCGGGCGGCGGCAACGCCTGGTTCACGCCGGGCACGCCGATGGACGGCAAGACCGCCAACGAATTCCAGAAGCTGGGCCGCGCCATCTACGAGGCCAATGGGCTCGACTATCAGGTCATGAACGTGGCCGGCCCACGCTTCGCCCGCGGCCTGCACGTCATTTCCTTCAATCGGGAGGACCCGGACGAGTGCGCGCGGGCCGACGCGGCCTACCGGGCGCTCGCCGACGCCTTCTACGCCCGCGGCGTCGCGGTCGGCCGGGCGCCGGTCGACTGGCAGGATTTCCACATGGACAAGCTGATGCCGTCCTTCCGCGACGCCTGCGCCGCGATCAAGCGCGCGCTCGACCCCAACGGCGTCATCGCGCCGGGCCGCTACGGCATCTATTGAGGACTTTTGAGGCAGGGCACCCATGCATATCGGACTGATCGGCGGCATCGGACCGGCCGCGACGGAATTCTACTACCGGCACCTGGTGCGGCGCCACGAAGCGGCGGGCCAGCCCATGGAGCTCACTATCGTCCACGCCCATGTGCACACGCTGGCGGCCAACGCGATTGCCGGCAGGGCCGAAGCGCAGGCCCGGGAGTACGCGGCGCTGACGGCGCGGTTGAAGGGGGCCGGCGCCGAGGCGGTGGCGATCACCTCGATCGGCGGGCATTTCTGTTTCGACGAATTCGAACCGGTCTCGCCGCTGCCGGTGCTCAACGTGGCGCCGGCGATCGCGGCCGGACTGCGCGCGCGCGGTATCCGGAAGATCGGCCTGATCGGCACGGCGGTCGCGATGACCAGCGGCATCTACGGCGCCTTGTCCGATATCGGGACGGTGATCCCGGAAGGCGACGATCTGCAGACGACCAACGACGTCTACATCGCACTGGCCAGGGCCGGCGCGGTCAGCGAAGAGGGACGCGCGACCCTGTTCCGGATCGGCCGCGACCTCGTCGAGCGCCAAGGTGCCGAAGCGGTCCTGCTGGCCGGCACCGACCTGTTCGTCGCGTTCGACGGCCGCGATCCCGGCTATCCGACCATCGACGGCGCGCTCCTCCACGTCGACGCCATCGCCCGCGCCTCGATGTTTGGGCTTGCGGCCTATCCGGGCTAAGTTCGCGGCAGCAGTTTGCCTCAGGGAGGATCGGATGAGCGCAGCCGGCAGGAACCCGTTCGAGACCGATCTCGACAAGAACCCGGCCAATTATATGCCGATGCATCCGAGCCGGTTCCTGGAGCGGGCGGTGGAAACCTATCCCGGCCGGACCGCGATGATCCATGGCGCGCGGCGCTTCACCTATGCCGAGCAGCACGAGCGCTCGGTCAGGCTGGCGAGCGCGCTGGCGAAGCGCGGGATCGGCGTCGGCGATACGGTGGCGTTGATGGGCGCGAACACGCCGGAGAGCCTGGAGGCGCATTTCGGCGTGCCGATGATCGGCGCCGTGCTCAATCCGCTCAACATCCGGCTCGATGCGGCGATCATCGCCTTCATTCTCGATCATGGCGGCGCGAAAGTGCTGCTGACCGACACCGAATTTGCGCCGACAATCGAGGCCGCCCTCGGGCTGGCCAAGGTCAGGCCGCTGGTGATCGATATCGACGACAGCGAGGGGCCCGGCGGCAAACGGCTGGGCGATCTGGACTACGAAGCGCTGATCGCGGAAGGCGACCCGGATTTCGACTGGCCCGGCATCGAGGACGAATGGCAGGCCATCGCGCTGTCCTACACCTCCGGCACCACGGGCGACCCGAAGGGCGTCGTCTTCCACGCCCGCGGCGTCTACATGGAGGCGCTCGGCAACGCGGTGACCTGGGCGATACCGCACCGGCCGGTCTATCTGTGGACCCTGCCGATGTTCCACGCCGCCGGCTGGTGCTTCCCGTGGAGCGTCGCGATCATGGGCGGCACCCATGTCGGCCTGCGCAAGGTCGAGGCGCGGGCGATCTTCCAATCCATCGCCGACAACGGCGTCACCCATATGTGCGGCGCGCCGATCGTGCTCTCCACCCTGATCAACGCGCCTGAGGAGGACCGGGTGCCGTTCGATCAGTCCGTCAAGGTGTACACCGCGGGTTCTGCGCCGGCGCCCGCGGTCCTCGAAGGCATCGCGAAGCTGGGCTTCGACGTGACTCATGTCTATGGCCTTACCGAGGCGTTCGGGCCGAGCGCCCACTGCGCCTGGCAGGAGGACTGGGAGGGCCTTGCCGCCGGCGCGCTGGCCGAGCGGCAGGCGCGCCAGGGCGTCGCCTATCCGACCATGGACGGCGGCATGATCGTGGCGGACCCGGAAACCCTGGAGCCGGTGCCGCGCGACGGGAAGACGATGGGCGAGATCCTCCATCGCGGCAACTCGATCATGAAAGGCTATCTCAAGAACCCGAAGGCGACCGAGGCCGCGTTCAGGGGCGGCTGGTTCCATACCGGCGACCTCGCGGTCTGGCATCCCGACGGCTATGTTCAGATCCGCGACCGTTCCAAGGACATCATCATTTCCGGCGGCGAGAACATCTCCTCCATCGAGGTCGAGGCGGCGCTCTACGCCCATCCCGACATCGCCGAGGCCGCGGTGGTCGCCAAGCCGCACGAGAAATGGGAGGAGACGCCCTGCGCCTTCGTCGGGCTGCGCCCCGGCGCGACGCTGACCGAGGCGGAGGTCATCGAATGGTGCCGCGGCCGGCTGGCGCACTACAAGTGCCCGACCGCCGTCGTGTTCGGCGAACTGCCCAAGACCTCGACCGGCAAGATCCAGAAGTTCAGATTGCGCGAACAGGCGGCGGGGTGAGCCCGGACGCCAGCGCGGAGTCGACTTCCGAGGACGTAGGGGAGGGTTTCAAACCCTCCCCTACAGAATTCGGCCAGTCCTGAAACGCCTACGGCGCGCAGGCGTCGAGCAGGGCGACGATATGCCGGTCGTGCCAGGTCTCCCGGCTGCCCCGGCCGTGGAAGCCGACATGGCCGCCGCTGTCGTGCAGGCAGGGGATCAGGGCCGGCGCGTCCGCCCAGCGGAACCGCTCGTAGGGTTCGGGCGCAATCCAGGGATCGTCGCGCGCGTGGACGATCAGCGTCGGGACGCGGACCGCCGGCATGAAGCGCGTCGCCGAGCATTCGGCATAGTAGCGCTCCGCCGTGCCGAACCCGTAGCGCGGGGCGATGTAGCCGGCATCGTAGTCGCGGATCGTTCGGGCGCAGCGCACCGGTTCGCGCCAGCGCTCGGGCAGGCCGCCCCGCGCCCGGAGCGCGTCCATCTTCATCCGATCGAGCAGGTAGCGCTTGTAGAGCCAGTTGCGCGGGCGGTGGAACCGGCCGCAGGCCGCGGAAAGATCGATCGGTACCGAAACCGCGGCCGCCGCGCAAAGCGATGCGGCCCGGCCTTCCTCGCCAAGGTATTTGAGCAGCATGCTGCCGCCCAACGAATAGCCGACCGCCGCCAGGCCTTTGCGGGCGAACCGGTCAGGGATCTGCCGCAGCACCGCCCGGAAGTCCGCCGTGCGGCCGGCGTGATATTGCTCGTGGCACAGGCCCACGGTCGGGCCGGCGCCGCGCAGGTTGAGGCGGAGGGCCGGATAGCCGGCCTGCAAGAGGGCGCGGGCGCTGGCCCGGACATGGATGCTGTCCTCGCAGCCGGTCAGGCCGTGGATCAGGATGACCAGCGGGCGGTCCGCCGCGTCGTGCGGGACCGCCAGCGTGCCGGTGAGGACATCGCCGGAGCCGTCCGGCATCTCGAAGCGCAGGGTCTCCTCCGGCCAGGGCGACAGGTCGATGCGCTGGAGGACCAGCACGTTGCGCAGGGTCTGCAGGTCGCCGCCCCACCAGGGCGGCCGGGGCCGGAAATTGGCGATTGTGCGTACGGCGGTTGCAGAGCCATCCATGCCGCCTATATGGCACGGCTGCCGCCCGAGTCGAATGCCCGGGTTGACCGGTGCGCGGCGCCGGCTGCCGCCGAAGGGCATGGCGGCCGCTCCCGCTTCGCGTTATGGGAAGCCCATGACGGTACCCCAGGAAAATGACTCCCGGCCCGAAGCTGTGGGTCCTCTTGCCGGCCCGCTCGCCGGCGTCACGGTGATCGACCTGACCCGCGCGCTCGCCGGGCCCTACGGCACCATGCTGCTCGGCGAGCTCGGCGCGCGGATCGTCAAGGTCGAGCCGCCGGGCGGCGACCCGGCGCGCGAGATCGGGCCGCATGTCGCCGGCCGGAGCGCCTATTTCATGTCGCTCAACCGGGGCAAGGAATCGATCGTCCTCGATCTCAAGGATGCCGCCGACCGCCGGGTCTTCGAGGCGATGGTCCGGCGCGCCGACGTGCTCTACGAGAACTACCGCGCCGGCACGATGGAGAAGCTGAGTTACGGCTGGGACGCCCTGAAGGGCCTGAACCCGCGCCTGGTCTACGCCGCGACCAGCGGCTTCGGCCAGACCGGACCCTACCGCCACCGCCCGGCCTACGACATGGTGGTCCAGGCCATGGGCGGCATCATGAGCATCACCGGCCATCCCGGCGGCCCGCCGACCCGGGTCGGCGCCTCGATCGGCGATATCGCGGCCGGCCTGTTCACGGCGCTCGGCGTCGTCTCCGCCCTGCAGCACCGCGACCGGACCGGCGAAGGCATCATGGTCGACGTCGCCATGCTCGACAGCCAGGTCGCCCTGCTGGAGAACGCCGTCGCGCGCTACAGCGCGACCGGCGTCGCGCCCGGTCCGCTCGGTGCGCGGCACCCGTCGGTCGCTCCGTTCGACGCCTACCGCACGGCCGATGGCCACATCGTCGTCGCCGCCGGCCACGAAGACAGGTTCCGGCGCTTCTCCGAGACGGTCGGGCAGCCGCACTGGCCCGACGATCCGCGCTTCACGACCCTGGCCGACCGGCTGGACAATGTCGATGCGTTGAAGACGGAGATCGAGGCCGCTCTCGCAATCGGGACAACCGCGCACTGGCAGGCCCTGCTGGAAGCGGCGGACATCCCCTGCGGGCCGATCAACGCCGTGCCGGACCTGTTCGAAAATGCGCATATCGCGGAACGCAACATGATTGTATCGGTCGACGATCCGGACGCCGGCAGCATGCGGCTCGCCGGCCTGCCGATCAAGATGTCGGCCTACGCGGACCGGCCGGCCCGGCGGCCGGCGCCGCGGCTGAACGAGCATGGCGACCGGTTGCGGGCTGAATTCGACGAGGCTTCCCGATGATCCGTCTGTTTCTGCGCTGGACGCTGCGGATTGCGCTGACGCTGGCCGTCGTGCTGGCGGTTGCCGGCGTCGTCATGTTTTTCTGGTTCCGCACTTCGCTGCCCCGGCTGGACGGTTCGGTGACGGTTGCCGGGATCGAGAAGCCGGTCAGCATCGTGCGCGACGGGCGGGGCATCCCGTATATCTACGCCGAAACCGAAAGCGACGCCTGGTTCGCCCTCGGCTATGTCCATGCCCAGGACCGGCTGTTCCAGATGGAAATGCAGCGCCGCGCCGGGCAGGGGCGGCTGGCGGAAATCATTGGCCCGCCCGGCCTCAGGGCCGACCGGCTTTTCCGCACCCTCGGCCTCTATCGCCGGGCGCAGGACAGTGTGAAACATCTAACGCCCGGCCAGTTGAAAACGCTTGAGGCCTATGCCGCCGGGGTGAACCAGTGGATGAAGACCCGCAAGGGCACGCTGCCGCCGGAATTCAACCTGACCGGCCTGGAATTCGAGCCCTGGAAACCGGCCGACACGCTGGTCTGGGGCAAGCTGATGGCGGTGCGCCTCTCGACCGACTGGCGAGGCGAACTGTTGCGTGCCCGGATCATGCAGAAAGCCGGCAAGGATGCGATCCCGGTGCTCTTCCCGCCCTATCCGGGCGATGCGCCGGTGACGGTCGGGCCGCAGAGGGAAGGCTTGCTGAAGGGCGTGGACTTCGGCGCCCTGTTCGCCGCTTTGCCGTCGGACCTGCACCGCGGCGGCGCCTCCAATGTCTGGGCGCTGCGGCCGGAGCGGACGACCACCGGCGCGGCAATCCTGGCGAGCGATCCGCATCTCGGCATGAACGCGCCGGTGCTCTGGTATCTCGCCCATATCAGCGCGCCGGGCCTGAAGCTGAGCGGTGCCACGGTGCCCGGCGGGCCGCTGCTCATCATGGGCCATAACGGCCATATCGCGTGGGGCGTCACGACCACCTACATCGACACCGACGACGTCATCCTCGAGAAGCTCGATCCGTCCGATCCGAACCGCTACATGGCCGACGGCGATTCCGTGCCGTTCGATATCCGCACGGAGACCGTCAAGGTCCGCTTCAGCGCGGACGTCACGCTCACGATTCGCGAGTCGCGCAACGGACCCGCGCTGGATTTCGACGAAGAGTTGGCGGAATTCGGCCGGAAGAACGGGCGCGTCGCCGTTCTGCGGGCGCCCTGGCTGAGCCGCGCCGACACCAGCGCCGCTGCCTTCGCCGGGATTAACAAGGCGAAGAACTGGACGGAATTCAGAAAAGCCCTGCGCCTGTTCATCGGCCCCGTGCAGAACTTCGTCTATGCCGACACGGCCGGCAACATCGGCTATCTGGTGCCCGGCGCGATCCCGGTGCGCAAGCGGCCCGACGCCGGATATCTGCCCCAGGACGGCGCGGACCCGGAAACCGCGCTCGTTGGGTACATTCCCTACGATTCGCTCCCGCAGAGCCTCAACCCGCCGGACGGCGTGCTGATCAACGCCAACAACCGGATCGCCGGCAGCGACTATCCCTATTTCCTGTCGCAAAGCTGGGGCGACCATTATCGCGCCACGCGGATCGCGCAGATGCTGGCGGCGAAAGAGCGCTTCACGCCGGACGAGGTCGCCCGGATGCAGGCCGACCATGTTTCGCTCGCTGCGCGCGCTACCCTGCCGCTCCTGCTGAAAATCGAACCCGCCGACGACCGGCAGCGGCGTGTGCTGGAGATGTTGAAGGCGTGGGACGGCGCCATGGCGCTGACCCGGCCGGAGCCGCTGATCTACACCGCGTGGGTCCGGGAGTTGAACCGCCGCCTCTACGCCGACGAGCTGGGCGAGGTGGCCAAGCGCTACGTTTCCAACCGGCCGGACGTGGTCACCGGCATCCTGACGAAGCACCACAAATGGTGCGACGATGTCGGGACGGACGCGATCGAGGACTGCCCCGCAATTCTCCGGGCGAGTCTCGCGGCTGCGCTCGACTTCCTGTCCGACCGGCTGGGCGACGATCCGCTGGTCTGGCGCTGGGGCGATCTGCACTACGCCGAAATGCGCCATCAGGCGTTCGGCCCCATTCCGCTGCTCGGCCGCCTGACCACGATCCGGATCGCCGCCAACGGCTCGCGCTTCACGGTGACCAAGGCGCCGGTCAATTTCCGGTCCGGTAATTCCTACGCAACGCGGCAGGGGCCGGGCTTCCGCGGCGTCTACGACTTTTCCGATCTTTCGGAGTCGCGCTTCACGATCAGCAGCGGCCAGTCCGGCAATCCCTATTCCGAATACTACGACAACCTGGTGCAGGAATGGCGCGACGTGCGCCACTGGCGCCTGGCGCCGGACGAGGCCACGGCACGGCAGAACGCCGCCGGCGTGCTGGAACTCAAGCCGCGACCGGACGCGACGGAGAACAGGCAATGACCGTTACCGCGCACGACATCCGCGAGGCGGCCGGGCTCCTGGACGGCCAGATCGTACGCACGCCGACGCTGCATTCCCGAACTCTGTCGGAGATCGCGGGATGCGGGATCTGGCTGAAATTCGAGAACCTGCAATATACGGCGTCGTTCAAGGACCGCGGCGCCTATGTGAAACTCGCGTCGCTCGACGAGGGCGCGCGCAAGGCCGGCGTCATTGCCGCCTCGGCGGGCAACCATGCCCAGGGCGTCGCCTACCACGCACGGCGTCTGGGCATTCCGGCGACTATCGTGATGCCGGCGCAGACGCCGTTCAACAAGGTGCGGCAGACCGAACATTTCGGCGCCAGGATCGTCCTGCATGGCGCCGATCTCGCCGAGAGCTACGACCACGCGCTGGAGATCGCGCCGCGCGAAGGTCTGACCGTCGTCCATCCCTACGACGACCCGAAGATCATTGCAGGGCAGGGAACGGCGGCGCTCGAGATGCTGGAGGACGCGCCGGACCTTGACACGCTTGTCGTGCCGATCGGCGGCGGCGGCCTGATTGGCGGCATGGCGCTGATCGCGTCCGAAATGAAGCCCGGCATCGAACTGTTCGGCGCGGAGGCGGCGCTCTATCCGGCGATGAAACAGTGTCTGGCCGGCGAGGAAATCCGGACCGGCGGCACCACGATTGCCGAAGGCATCGCCGTCAAGCGGCCCGGAGAGATCACTCGCGAAATCGTTCGCCGGCACGTCTCCGAAATTCTGCTGGTCGATGAGCCGGCGCTGGAAGGCGCCGTTCTGATGCTGCTCGAAATCGAAAAGTCGGTGGTCGAGGGCGCCGGCGCGGCCGCGCTGGCCGCCGTCCTCCAGAACCGGGACCGCTTCGCCGGCCGCACTGTCGGCGTCGTCGTCTCCGGCGGCAACATCGATTCGCGCGTGCTCTCCGCCATCCTGATGCGCGGCCTTGTGCGCGATGGACGGCTGGTCCGCCTGCGCATCGACATCCAGGACCAGCCCGGCGTGCTCGGGTCGGTCGCCCGCCTGATCGGCGAGGCCGGCGGCAATATCGTCGAGGTCTATCACCAGCGCCTGTTCCATAACGTGCCGCTGAAACAGGCCGAACTCGACATCGTCGTCGAAACCCGCGACGCGGACCATGTCGATGCGATTCTGAAGTCGCTGTGCGAGGCCGGCCACCCCGCCACCATGCTCAGCAGTGCCACCGGCGCCAAGGTCGATTGACGCCAAAAGGTCGGGCCGCCGCCTCGGCCAAAGCCGTCAGGCCGGCGCCTGCGGCCGGCAGCCCTGGGCAACCAGGTAGGTCTCCGCCGAATCGGCGCGGCTCGCCGGCGGCTTGACGTGGCGCACGGTCTCGAAACCCGCCCGCACGCGCTTGAGCAGGTCGGCGTCCGCGCCGCCGCGGAAAACCTTGGCGACGAAGCCGCCGCCCGGCTTCAGAACCCCTTCCGCGAAGGCAAGCGCGTCTTCGGCCAGAGTTACGATGCGCAGATGGTCGGTCGCCCGATGGCCGGTCGTGGACGGCGACAGGTCGCTCAGGACGAGGTCGGCCCGCGCGCCGCCCAGCGTTTGTTCCAGGCGCACCAGCGTTGCGGCATCCTGAAAATCGCCGAGCAGGATTTCCGCACCGGGCACCGGTTCGATCTCCAGCCGGTCCAGCGCAATAACCCTTCCGCCTGTCTCGGCGGCCCGCGTCCGCTCCAGCGCCACCTGGGTCCAGCCGCCGGGCGCGGCGCCCAGGTCGATCACGATCAGCCCCGGCCGGAGCAGCCGCAACCGGTCGTCGATCTCGATGAGCTTGAAGGCGGCGCGCGAGCGGTAGCCGAGCTGGCGCGCCTCGGCAACGTAGGGGTCGTTCAGCTGGCGGTCGAGCCACCGGGTCGAGGAGGCGGGGCGCCGGCGCGCCGTCTTCACCCGGACCTTCTTCTCGCGGCGGCCGCCGCGGCGCGACGAGTTCCGGGGCATGAGCGCCGGCTCAGGCCGCCGGGCGGTTGCGGCGCAGCCAGTTCAGCAGGTCGGTCCGGGTGACCAGCCCCCAATACTGGCTCTCGTCCCGGATCAACGCGACGAAGCCCTTGTCGAATGTCGCTTTTACGTCGGCGAGGCTTGCGCCCGGCGGCAGGGTTTCAAGTCGTGTCGTCATTGCTCCCGAAACCGGATCGCCGAAATTGCCGTTCATGTCGGGGTTGGCGAGCACCCGCTGCAGCAGGTCCGATTCGTCGATCAGGCCGATGATGCGGTCGTCCTGCACCACGGGAAGCTGGGAGATGTTGAACAGCCGCATCTTGCCGAGGGCGATCGCAAGCGTGGCGTCGGGCGGGACGGTGATGTCCTCGTGCTCGTCGTGCCGGCGGGCGATCAGGTCGCGCAGGTCGCCATAGGTCTTGCGCTCGATGAAGCCTTGGTCCGCCATCCAGTGGTCGTCATACATCTTGGAGAGATACTTGTCGCCGCCGTCCGGAACGATGGCGACGACCCGTTTGGCTTCCGTCTGCCGGCGGCACCAGTCGAGGGCCGCGGCGACGATGGTGCCGGTCGACGAGCCGCCCATGATGCCTTCGGCCTTCAGCAGGTCGCGGGCGGTCAACAGGCTGTCCCGGTCGCTGACGACGATGGCCTCGTCGATCAGCGACATGTCGCCGACCGGCGGCAGTTCGTCCTCGCCGATACCCTCGACGACCCAGGCGCCGGGCTCGGTCAGTTCGCCGGTCTGGACATAGGGCGCGAGCAGCGAGCCCACGGGATCCGCCAGGATCATCTTCAGGCCGGGCGCTACCCTGCGGAAATAGCGGCCCAGCCCGGTCATGGTGCCGGCGGTCCCGATACCGCCGACGATGGCGTCGACATCGCCATTCATCTGGCGCCAGATTTCCGGGCCGGTCGTCGCTTCGTGGACCGCCGGGTTGTCCGGGTTGTAGTGCTGGCGGATGTATAGCGCGCCCGGCGTGCGCGCCTCGATGTCGGCGGCCATGGTCTGATATTGAAGGGGATGGCCCGGCGGCACATCCGTCCGGGTAACGATCACCTCGGCGCCCAGGGCCCGGCACTGCTGGATTTTCTCCCGGCTCATCTTGTCCGGGATGATCAGGATCATCCTGTAGCCCTTGAGCGCGGCGACCAGGGCGAGGCCGATGCCGGTGTTGCCGGAGGTTGCCTCGACGATGGTGCCGCCCGGCTTCAGGCGCCCGTCGCGCTCGGCCGCCTCGACCATGCCGAGCGCGATGCGGTCCTTGATCGACCCGCCGGGGTTGAACAGCTCCAGCTTGGCAAACAGCCGGCAGGGCCCGGTATCCAGGTTGCGCAACTCCACCATCGGCGTGTTGCCGATGGCGGCGAGCATCGAAGCGCCGTTTCCGGCTCCGGTCTGCATATTATCCGGTTCGTTCATGCGGTCCCTTTCGGCGCCGACCGTAGCAGCCGGCCCGCGCCGCCACAATGCGCCGCCCCCTTCGACAGGCTCAGGACAGGCTTTCGATACGCCCCGCCCTTCGATACGCCCCGGCCGGGGGCCGGGGCTACTCAGGGTGAGGGCAAAAAATGTCAGGGTTGAGGAAGACCCAATTTCCCCTCATCCCGAGTAGGCGCGCCAGCGCCGTATCGAGGGACCGGTCGAACCCTGTGTCCGGATCGGCCGATGTGCTCCGCTGCCCGGAGCCTGTCAGGTCTTCACGGCGCCGCCCGCGCAGCGGCGCACGCCCGAAGCCCGTCGAAAGGGCCGGCTCTGCGATTGCCGAAGTGGGCGTCAGAGAAAATAGGAATTTTTACATTTTTTTACGATCACTCATTTTCGTTGTTTTCGCGGAAATCTGCCGTTTTCCAACCGTCCGAAAATAAACAGACCGGTCTAGGCACCGTGTTTTTTCGCCACCGCGCCCGCCGAGCCGGCGGTGTAATTGTTCATATAATGTTCTTTTTCTCCGCTGTCAAGCCCTTCCCGTACGCGGACCGGGAATCGCAGGGCTGGGCTAAATTGCCGCTCTGCGATTCGGGCTTGTCGAAGGGAGCCGGCCTGTCCCGGCGGTGCCGACAGGCACGGAACGGCTCTAGACCGCCTTGCACGTTCCCCGCACGATCAGTTCGAGCGGGCAGCAATGTTCATGGTGGAAGTCCGCCTCCGGCCAGTCGATCATCTCGACCAGGGCGTCGGCGGCGAGCCGGCCGATCCGGCGCGCCGGGATGCGGACGGTGGTGAGGCCCGGCTCGAACGCGTCGGAGCCGCGGAAATCGCCGATACCGATGACGGACAGGTCGTCCGGCACCCGGATGCCGAGGGAGGCTGCGGCGAACAGGGCCCCCTGGGCGATCACGTCGTTGCCGGCGAGGACGGTGGTCGGCCGGCTGCCGATCTGCAGGGTGCGGGCGATCAGCTCCTTCGACAGGAGGATGTCGTAGGGGCAGGCGATGCGCCGGCGGTCCGGCACCGGCAGACCGGCGCGGCGGGCGGCCTCCAGCGCGCCGGTGCGCCGGCCGGCGGCCCGGTCGTTGGACCGCTCCTCGCCGATCGCGAACAGGATGTCGCGATGGCCGAGCGCCAGCAGGTGCTCCGCCGCCATCCGGCCGGCGAGTTCGTTGTCGAAGCCGATGCAGGGCCAGTCCCGATCCGGCCGGTAGTTCCACAGCATCGCCGCCGGAATGCCCTGGCGCTCGATCTGCGCCAGCGTCTCGGGCCGGTGCTCGAGCCCGATCAGCGCCAGCGCGTCGACCCGTTGCTCCGAGAGCGAATGGACCAGCACGGCCTCGCGCGCCAGGTCATAGCCATGGGCCGCGATCAGCATGGTCCGCCCGTGGGTTGCCAGGGCGGAGGAAAAGGCCTGGAGCATTTCCGAGAAGATCGCGTTGTCGATGGTCGGGATGACGAGGCCGATGCAGCCGGTGGCGGCGCCGACCATGCTGCGCATGGCGCGGTTGCGGACGTAGCCGAGTTCGTCGACCGCCTTGCGGATGCGCTCCCGTGTCCGGTACCGAACGATATCGGGATCGTTGAAATAGCGCGAGACGGTGGCGGGCGAGACCTTCGCCAGGTTGGCGACATCGACGATGCCCGGCAGCCGTCCGCGTTTCCCTGGTCGTGCCATGGCGGTTATGAAAACATTTGCAAACGGGTTTGCATTACTACCCTGCCGTTCGCGCAGTCTTCAAGGTTCGTGCAGTCGGCCCGGCAATCGTCGCCGGCGCACCGCCGGCTGATCCTGGAGGTTTTCCGGTGAACCTTTCCCCGGTCCGGCAACGAATTTCGGTCTACGGCCCCGGCGTTCTGCTGTCGGCCGTCCTGGCGATCGCGGCGCAGTTCCTCTCGGACCACTACGGCGCGCCGGCGATGCTGCTCGCCCTGCTGCTGGGCATCGCCTTCGGCTTTCTCGCCGAGGAGGGGCGCTGCGTTCCCGGCATCGACCTGTCGGGCCAGACGATCCTGCGCATCGGCGTGGCGCTGCTCGGGGCGCGCATCAGCGTGGATCTGGTCGTCGGCCTGGGATGGGAACCGATCGCCCTGGTTATCGCAGGGGTTTTCGCCACAATCCTCTTCGGGCTGGCCGGCGCCCGGATGCTGGGCCGGGGCTGGCGCCTTGCGCTGCTCACCGGCGGGGCGGTCGCGATCTGCGGCGCATCGGCCGCCATGGCCATCGCATCAATCCTGCCGAAAAACGAGAATTCGCAGCGCAACCTGACCTTCACGGTCCTGGGCGTGACCGTGCTGAGCACGCTGGCGATGATCGCCTATCCGATCGCCGCCGACCTGCTGGACCTGGGCCAGACGGCGACCGGCGTGTTCTTCGGCGGCACGATCCACGATGTCGCCCAGGTGGTCGGCGCCGGATTTTCCGTATCGGAAACGGCGGGGGAAACCGCGACGGTGGTGAAGCTCATCCGGGTGACCATGCTCGCACCGGTCATCCTGATCTTCGGCCTGTGTCTGGCCGGTTTCGGCGTCGAACGGCAGGCCGGGGAAAGGCCGCCCCTCGTGCCCGGTTTCATCCTCATGTTCTTCGCCCTGGCCGCCGTCAACTCGTTCGACCTGATCCCCGCGGTCGCGCGCGACCTGCTCGCCGATATTTCGCGCTGGGCGCTGCTCACCGCCATCGCCGCGGTCGGCATGAAAACGTCGCTGCGCAAGATCGCCGAGGTCGGCACGAAGGCGATCGTCCTGATCTGCGCCGAGACGCTGTTTCTCGCCGCTTTCATTTGCATCGGAGTGCGCGTCCTGATGTAGCGCACGGCGCTCCCGCTCCCCTTTGGGATTCCTCTGCGAAGGCCGCAAGTATCCGCCAACGGACGCTTTCCTATTCCTCCCCCTCTTCAGAGGGGGAGGCCCGGACAAGAATCGGGGTGGGGGTGCAGTAGCGTCAGGCACGGCCCTACAGGCACGGCACCCCCATCGACCTCGCTGCGCTCGGCCACTTCCCCCTCTGAAGAGGGGGAAGGACAAGTTTGCGGCGGCCTGGCTCTTTTCGCAGAGGAATCCACCAAGGGCAGTCGATCGGCGAACCTGCGGGCAAGGCTCCGGAATCGACGCAGCAATCCGCGAAGCACACGTCAAAATGAAAACGTTTGCAAAACTATTTTCATTCATTAGCGTGGTCCGGAAGCGGATTTCGCAGGGCCCGCCCGCCGCGGGACGGCAAGGCAAATTCCGGGCGCCGCCCGGCGCGCTGCGCGCCGGATTCGAACGAAGCAGGACGCAGGTTTGGAATTTCTCGACCATTTCGGTGCGGTCTTCACATGGTCCTCCATGCTGATCCTGTGCGCCGGCACCATCGGCGGCCTTTTGCTCGGCGCGACCCCCGGCCTGTCGCCGACCATGGCGGTCGCCCTGCTGATCCCCTTCACCTTCCACATGGACCCGGCCCAGGGCCTGATGCTGCTGGGCGCGGCCTATACCTCGACCGTCGCGGGAGGTGCGGTCAGCGCCATTCTGCTCAACATTCCCGGCGCGCCGGCCAACATCGCGACCGCGCTCGACGGCAACATCATGGCGCGCAAGGGCGCCGGTGCGCGCGCCCTGCAGATCTGTTTCATCTCCTCGGCGATCGGCGGCGTGCTCGGCATCCTGGTGCTGATCTTCCTGACGCCGGTGCTGGCGAGCTGGGCGCTGAAATTCGGGCCCTCGCACCTGTTCTGGGTCGCCATCCTCGGCGTGACGATCATCGGCACGCTGGATTCGAAATCCGTGGTCAAGGGGCTGCTCGCCGGCTGCATCGGCCTGTGGATCGCCATGATCGGCTCGGACTCGATCCAGGGCGTCGAGCGCTTCATCTTCACCGAGGAGCTGGAAGGCGGCGTCCATATCATCGCCGCCCTGATCGGCCTGTTCGCCATCCCGCAGGTCATCGAGATGCTGGAAGGCGGCCGCAAGGATCCGCGGCGGACGGTTTTCGAAGTCCGGCGGGCCAATGTCTGGCGTTCGGCGCTGGAGACGGTGTCCAAGGTGAGGGCGCTGGTGATCGGCGGCGTGGTCGGCACGGTCATCGGCCTGATCCCCGGCGCCGGCGGCCAGATCGCCGGCCTCGTCGCCTACGACCAGTCGCGGCGTTTTTCGCGGAACAGCGCGAAATACGGCACCGGTGAGAGCGAGGGCGTCGTCGCGGCCGAAAGCGCGAACAATGCGATGGTCGGGCCGTCGCTGGTGCCGCTGCTCACGCTTTCGGTGCCGGGCAGCCCGACGGCGGCGGTCCTGCTCGGCGGGCTGCTGATCCACGGCATCTTCCCGGGGCCGGACCTGTTCCAGAAACACGCCGCGGTCGCCTTCTCCTTCATCAATTCCATGCTGATCGGCCAGATCCTGATGCTGATCTTCGGCCTGGCGATCGCCGGCCTCGCCGCCAAGGTGATCGAGGTCAAGCCGCCGATCCTGGCCGGCGCCATTCTCGTCCTCGCGGTGTTCGGCAGCTACAGCGTGCAGAATTCGATGGCCGACGTGGCGATCATGCTCGTCCTCGGCATCGGCATGTATTTCCTGGCGCGATACGGCTTCAGCCCGGCGCCGCTGGTGCTCGGGATCATTCTCGGGCCGATCGCAGAGCACAACTATGTCCAGGGCCGGATTATCGGCGAGGCGCAGGACGGCATCGCCCCCTATTTCCTGACCGGCTGGCTGAACATCCTGCTGATCGCCTTCGTCGTGCTGTCGCTGGTCTACAGCATCGTCTCCGAAATCCGCGTAAAGCGGCAGGAGCGGGCCGCTGCCGCGGAGGCTGCATCATGACCGGCAAACCCGAAAACGCGGCCCCGGCCGGCGCCGCGCCCGACAGCGGGCCGGATACCGCGCCCGCGCCGGCGGTCGCCGGCAGAGTGCAGCAGTCGGCTGCCGCCCTGATCATCCTGGCGGTCGCCTGCTGGGTCGCGATCGTCAGCTTCGATGTCGAGGATCCGCAGCCCTACCTGTTCCCGCAGCTTCTTTCCGGGTTCATGGTTGCGCTGTCCCTGATGGCCCTGCTGCGCGCGCTGCGCGGGAAGAACCGCACCGGCGCCGGCATCGGCAGCCGGCAGTTCCTGAACATCGCGGCCGGCCTCGCCATCATGCTGGTCTATGTCTTCGCACTGGCCGATTGGCTCGGCTTCTACAGCGCGGCCTTTCTCGCCATGCTCACCCTGTACAGCCTGTACGATCCGCAGCCGCACGACAGCGTGCGGACATGGGCGGTCAGGCTGGCCGTCACCGTCGGCTTTGTCGCCGTCATCTATGCCGTTTTCGCCCTGGGCCTGAAGGTGCAGACCCCCGAGGGCATCCTGTTCTAGCCGTGCCGCCGGCCCGGCTGTCAACCGGCGTTCGCGCCATCGAATCGAAGTGGAGGAAACCGAAGATGAAGAAAATTGCAATCGCCGCGGCGGCGCTGGCCGTCGCGTTGCCGGCGGGGCACGCCGCCGCCGCCGACTATCCCACCAAGCCGGTCAGCCTGACGATCGCCTACAGCCCGGGCGGCGCGACCGATTTCCAGGCCCGCATCGTGACCATGGTTGCGGCCAACAAGGGCCTGCTGGGCCAGCCGATCGTGATTCTCAACCGGCCGGGCGCCGGCGGCAAGGTGGGCTGGAACCACTTCGCCTCCAAGGCGTCGACCGACGGCTACCAGATGGCGGCCTATAACGTGCCGCATTTCATCGCCCAGTCGATCAAGTTCAAGACCAAGTACAACATCGACAATCTCGAGCCGATCGCCAACTGGGGCGCCGATCCGGCGGTCCTCGTCGTCAACAAGAACAGCAAGTTCAATTCGGTGAAGGACCTGGCGGCCTGGGCCAAGGACAATCCGGGCAAGGTGACGGTCTCGGGCGCCGGCCTGTTCGTCGGCCACCACATCGCCTACCTGCAGATCGAGAAGGCGCTGGGCGTGAAGCTGCGCTACGTCCCCCACAAGGGCGGCGCACCGGCCTTGAAGTCCGTTCTCGGCGGCCAGGTCATGGCGGGCGTCAACAACCTGTCGGACTCCTACCGCAGCCGCTCCAGCCTGAAGATCCTCGGCATCGCCGATCTCCAGCGGGACAAGCAGTTCCTGCCGGACGTGCCGACCTTCAAGGAGCAGGGCTTCGACGTCGACGATTCGTCGGTCAACTTCCGCGGCATCATGGTCCGCAAGGGCACGCCGCAGGCGGTGATCGACAAGCTGGCCGCGATCATGCCCAAGATGTTCGCGAACGCGCGCGTCGCCAAGCAGATGCGCAACGGCGGCTCGCCGATCCGCATCATGGACCGCGCCGCGGTGCAGAAGATGTGGAAAGAGCGTCAGAAGTTCCTGACGGGCCTGCTGAAGGACCTGTAGTCCGCGCCTCCCGGACGCCCGCCGCCGTCCGCCGGATCGGTCTGGACGGCGGCGGGGCCGGGCGAATTGGCGGCCTGGTTTCCGGAGCCGCCCGATTGACAAGCCGGGGAACCGCCTTGCGCGGCGCCTCCGGCATGGACGGAGAACGAGGTGACGGAAGAGTCTGCACCGGCTGCGGTCCTGCCGCTATCGGGCGACGGGGCGCCTCCCGATCGTGACCCCGAAGCGATCGTCGCCGGCTTGGTCGACCGGGCGCGGGCGGCGATGGCCGCCTACGAGAACCACGATCAGGCGCGGGTCGACGAGGCCGTGACGGCGCTCGCCTGGTCGATCTACAAGCCGGAAAACGCCAGAATGCTGGCCGAACTCGCGGTCGAGGACACCGGCCTCGGCAACGTCGAGAGCAAGGTCGTCAAGAACACCCGCAAGACGTTCGGCACCCTGCGCGACCTGATGCGGGTCAAAACGGTCGGCGCGATCGAGGAACTGCCGGAGCGCGGCCTGGTGAAATACGGCAAGCCGGTCGGCGTCGTCGGCGCGGTCTGCCCATCGACCAACCCGGCGGCGACGCCGGTCAACAAGGCCATGATGGCGCTCAAGGGCGGCAACGCCGTCATCGTCGCGCCGTCGCCGGGCGGCCAGAAGACAACGATGGAGACCGTTCGCCTGATGCGCGCGGAGCTGCGCAAGGCCGGCCATCCCGAAGACCTGGTCCAGGTCCTGCCGCCGCCGGTCGACAAGGCCATGACCCAGGCTTTGATGGATATGACCGACCTGGTCGTCGTCACCGGCAGCCAGAACAATGTCCGCCGCGCCATGAAGTCCGGCACGGTGTCCATCGGCGTCGGGCCGGGCAACGTGCCGGTGATTATCGATTCGAGCGCCGATCTGAAGGATGCGGCGCAGAAGATCTGCGCCTCGAAAATCTTCGACAACGCAACGTCCTGCTCGTCGGAAAACGCCGTCATCATCCTGGACGATGTCTATGAGGCGGCCGTGGCCGCGCTGGTCGAAGCCGACGGCTACCGCTGCACCCTGCGCGAGAAAGCGGCGATCGAGGGCGTGCTCTGGCAGGGCGGCGTCCTGAACCGCCGCGTCATCGCCAAGGATGCCGATATCGCCGCCCGGGTCTTCGGCCTGCCCGAGGCCGCAGAGCGCGCGAAATTCTTCATGGTCGAGGAGGCGGAAGTCGGCGGCAAGCACTCCTTTGCCGACGAGAAGCTCTCGCTGGTCCTGACGGTCTACCGGGCGCGGGATTTCGCCGACGCCAAGCGCATCGCTAGGGATATCCTGCACGTTACCGGCCTCGGCCATTCCGTCGGCATCCACACGAAAAACATGGACCGCGCCCGCGATCTGGCGGCATCGACCGACGTCGTGCGCGTACTGGTCAACCAGGCCCACACCTTCGGCAACGGCGGCAGCTTCGACAACGCCATGCCGTTTACCCTGTCGATGGGCGGCGGCACCTGGGCGGGCAACACGATCTCGGAAAACCTCAACTGGTCCCATTTCATCAACGTCACCCACCTTGTGACGACGATCCCGGAAGACCGTCCGGGTGAGGAAGAGATGTTCGGGAACCACTGGGCGAAATACGGGCGCTAGGCACGCCCGCGGCGAAGAAGCATGAATTTCGAGGAACATGCCTCCAAGGCGCTGTTGAAGGGCCGCGGCCTGCCGGTGCCGGACGGCTTCGTGGCGGGGAGCCCGGAAGCGGCGGCCGACGCGGCGCGCGCGCTCGGCGGGCCGTGCGTCGTCAAGGCCCAGGCGCCGACCGGCAAGCGCGGCAAGGCCGGCGGCATCCGGCTCGCGGCGTCACCGGACGAGGCCCGCGCGGCGGCGGCGGACATTCTCGGCATGACCATCGGCGGCCACCGGATCGAGCGCCTCCTTGTCGAGGAGCAGGTGCCGCTCGCCGCCGAACTCTACGCCGCGGTGCTGAGCGACCCGGCAAGCCGGGGGCCGGTCGTGCTGTTCTCGGCGACGGGCGGCATGGAGGTCGAGGAAATGGCCGCTGCGGATCCCGATGCGATGCGCCGGGTCGAGGTCGATATCGCCGCGGGCCTGAGCGCGGGGCGGGCCGCCGCTGCGCTCGCCGGCCTCGACCTGAACGGGCAAGCCGGTGCAGTCGCGGACTTGCTGGCGGGCCTTTACGCCAGCTACCGGGCGCTCGATGCCGAGCTTCTGGAGATCAACCCGCTGGCGCTCACCGGGGACGGGCGGATCGTCTGCCTGGACTGCAAGTTTACGCTGGACGATGCCTCGGCCGGCCGGCAGGCGGTGGCCGCTCAAACCGGATCGCCAGACCCCATGACTGCACTGGAGGCGGAAGCCCACGAGGCCGGCCTGAAATATATCGAACTGGACGGCAGCATCGGCGTGCTGGCCAACGGCGCCGGGCTCACCATGGCGACCATGGACGCGATCACCCACTTCGGCGGCCGGCCGGCGAATTTCCTCGAGATCGGCGGCGAGGCCTATACGAAGGCCGAAACGGCGCTCACCATCCTGCTCGGGAACCCCAACATCCGCGCCCTGCTGGTCAATTTCTGCGGCGCATTCGCCCGCACCGACGTGATGGCGGAGGGCGTGGTCCGGGCGTGGCAGAAGCTCGATCCCGGTATCCCGGTCTTCTTCACCATCCACGGCACCGGCGAAGACGAGGCGATCGCGCTGGTCGAAAGCGAACTGGGCCACCGTCCCTACGACCTGATGGACGATGCGGTGCGGGCGGCGGTCCGGGCGGCGGTCGGCGCGGCCGGTGGCGGCGCGGCGCGGGAGGCGGCGCCATGATCCTGCGCAAGGGCCACCGCATCCTCGTCCAGGGCGTGACCGGCAAGCAGGGCACCTTCTGGACCCGGGCGATGATCGGCTACGGTGCGGCCGTGGTCGGCGGCGTCAACCCGCGCAAGGCCGGAACGGTCCATCTCGGCCTGCCGGTCTACGCCTCGGCCGCGGAAGCCGCCCGCGAAGCGCCGTTCGACGTGGCGCTGATGTTCATTCCGCCGGCGATGGCGAAAGACGCGGCCTTCGACGCCTGCGAGGCCGGCGCCAGGCTGCTGGTCTGCCTGACCGAACACATCCCGGCCCACGACGTAATGGAGATGATGGCTGCGGGCCGGGCGAACGGCACGAGGATCGTCGGGCCGAACACCGCCGGCCTGGTGACGCCCGGCGAGACTTTCGCGGGCATCCTGCCGGCCTTCAACCCGCGGGTGTTCCGGCCCGGCGGCGTCGGCGTGATCTCGCGCTCCGGCAGCCTGGGCACCCTGCTCAGCCTGGTGCTGACCCAGAACGGCTTCGGCCAATCGGCGGTCTACGGCGTCGGCGGCGATCCCATAATCGGTACGACGACGCGCGAGGCGCTCGAAATCCTCGACGCTGATCCGAAGACCGAAGCGGTCGTGATCTGCGGCGAAATCGGCGGCAGTGCCGAGGAAGACGCCGCGGACTACGCCGCCGGGATGGCCAAGCCCGCCGTCGCCTTCGTGGCCGGCCGGGCCGCGCCGCCGGGCAGGAAGATGGGCCATGCCGGCGCCATTGTTTCCGGCGGCAAAGGCGATTACCAATCGAAGCGAAAGGCGCTGGAAGCGGCGGGCGTCGCCGTCGCCGACGTGCCGAGCGACATTCCGAAACTGCTGTCGGCGCGCCTGAGGGCGGCGGCCTGACGCAAGTGCACTCTGCGAGGACAGACCGATGAAGATGACGACCGAAGAAGCCTTTGTGAAGGTGCTGCAGATGCACGGCATCGAGCATGCTTTCGGCATTATCGGCTCGGCCATGATGCCGATCTCGGACCTGTTCCCGAAGGCCGGCATCGCCTTCTGGGACTGCGCCCACGAATGCAATGCCGGGATGATGGCCGACGGTTATTCCCGCGCGACCGGCAAGATGAGCATGGCGGTCGCCCAGAACGGCCCCGGCATCACCAATTTTGTGACCCCGATCAAGACGGCCTACTGGAACCACACGCCGATGCTGCTGGTGACGCCCCAGGCGGCGAACCGGACGATCGGCCAGGGCGGTTTCCAGGAAATCGAGCAGATGGCCGTGTTCGAGGACATGGTCTGCTACCAGGAGGAGGTGCGCGATCCGGTGCGCATCGCCGAGGTGCTGAACCGGGTGATCGAGAAGGCGTGGCGCGGCAGCGCGCCGGCGCAGATCAACGTGCCGCGCGATTACTGGACCCAGGTGATCGATATCGAACTGCCCCAGATCGTGGGGCTGGAGCGCTCGCCCGGCGGCCGGGCCGCCATCGAGACCGCTGCCGCGCTGCTCTCGGAGGCGAACTTCCCGGTCATCCTGAACGGCGCCGGCGTGGTGCTGAGCGGCGCTATCGACGCCTCGCGCCGGCTGGCCGAACGGCTGGGCGCGCCGGTCTGCTGCAACTACCAGCATAACGATGCCTTCCCCGGCAGCCACCCGCTCTCCGTCGGGCCGCTCGGCTACAACGGTTCGCGCGCGGCGATGGAGCTGATTTCCAAAGCCGATGTCGTGCTCGCGCTCGGCACCCGCCTCAACCCCTTCTCGACCCTGCCGGGCTACGGCGTCGACTACTGGCCGAAGGCGGCGAAGCTCATCCAGGTCGATATCAACCCGGACCGCATCGGCCTGACCAAACCGGTGGCGGTCGGCATCGCCGGCGACGCGAAGCTGGTCGCCGAACAGCTCCTGGAGAATCTTGCGTCCGACGCCGGCGACACCGACCGCGAGGAGCGGCTCTCGACAATCCACCACACCCGCTCGGCCTGGCTCCAGGCGCTGAGCGGCATGGACCACGAAGACGACGATCCCGGCACGACCTGGAACGAGCGCGCCCGCGCCCGCGAGCCGGAGCGGATGAGCCCGCGCATGGCCTGGCGCGCCATCCAGTCGGCGCTGCCGGCCGACGCGATCATCTCGTCGGACATCGGCAACAACTGCGCCATCGGCAACGCCTACCCGACCTTCGAGCAGGGCCGGAAATATCTCGCGCCCGGCCTGTTCGGCCCATGCGGCTACGGCTTCCCGGCGATCGTCGGGGCCAAGATCGGCTGCCCGGACACGCCGGTCATCGGCTTCGCCGGCGACGGCGCCTTCGGCATCTCGATGAACGAGATGACCGCCTGCGGCCGGAAGGAATGGCCGGCGATCACGATGGTGATCTTCCGCAACTACCAGTGGGGCGCCGAGAAGCGCAACACCACCCTGTGGTTCGACGACAATTTCGTCGGCACCGAACTGGACCTCGACGTGCACTATGCGCGGATCGCCGAAGCCTGCGGCCTCAAGGGCGTGCAGGTTGCGACCATGGACGGGTTGACGGCGGAGTTGCAGAAGGCGGTGGACGCCCAGATGAAGGAGGGCGTGACCACCTTCATCGAGGTGCTGCTCAACCAGGAGCTGGGCGAACCGTTCCGCCGCGACGCCATGAAAAGGCCGGTCGAGGTCGCCGGCATCGACCCCGCCGACATGCGCCCGCAACAGGCGGCGTAGCGGAACGGCGGCCGGACGCAAACGGCCGGGGCGACACAGCGGTATTTTCAAGGGCGATTGCGGACCCAAGGTGTAGGGGAGGGTTTCAAACCCTCCCCTACGATGCCGGACGGCGCTGCTCCGTTCTGCCAGTCAAAATCTGCGTACCGCGAGCGTCGGTGCTAGATTCGCCTGGTGCTCACCCATCCGGGAACGATCGGCCATGCACGCGCTCGCCCGCCGGCTTCTTCGCCACGCTGAAATCCTGACGGCGCTGGGGCTCGTCTTCGTGGCGGGCTGGGCGTTCGTCATCTGGATGACGGTCGACATGTCCCATCCGGCCGTCCGGCTGGCGATGCCGCTCGACACGGCCTGGTCCCCGGCGACGGCGGTTGCCGTTTTCGTCATGTGGGGCGGCATGATGGTGGCGATGATGCTGCCCTCGGCCGCGCCGATGATCCTGACGTTCGACGCCCTGGAACGCCGCAACGCGCCGGCGGGGCGGGCGACGCCGCGCTCGCTCGCCTTCGCCGGCGCCTACCTGCTCGTGTGGATCGGATTTTCCGCGCTCGCCGCCGGCGCGCAGTGGGCTTTGCAGGCCGGCGGCATGCTGATGCCGATGATCGTCAGCCGTTCCGATGGGCTGACCGCCGGCCTGCTGATCCTCGCCGGCCTCTACCAGCTGACGCCGCTGAAGCAGGCCTGCCTGAAATACTGCCGGACGCCGCAGGGCTTCCTGCTGGCGGAATGGCGCGACGGCACGGGCGGCGCCTTCGCGATGGGCCTCAGGCACGGCCTCTACTGCGCCGGATGCTGCTGGGCGCTCATGCTCCTGCTGTTCGTTGCCGGCGTCATGAACCCGGTCTGGATCGCCGTCCTCACCGTCGCCGTGGCGCTCGAGAAATGGCCGCAGCTGCCGGCGTGGCTGACCTGGGTCTACAGCGCGGCCCTGCTGGCCGCCGGCGTCGCAATGTTGCTTTGACCGCTACGGGCCGGTCCAGTCGAACGGGATGTGCTTGGAGGAGTTGACGTCCCAGGAGAACTTGAAGCCGAAGGCATCGACATTGCACACGGTCGACTTCCCCCAGGTGACCAGCTGCGGGCCGGGCCCGGTCTCCGATCCCGGCGCGTTGGCCAGCCGCGGGTATTCGCCCGGATTGCTGGTCGGTCCGGTCAGCGCCTCCGCCCACGCCTTGACCTTGCCGGCGACCTCGACGCCCCAGCGCGACTGGTTCGGCGTAATCTCGAAGGAGATTTTCGCGCGTTCGACGCCGATCACCTTGCGGCCCCCGGTGAACAAGGCGTTCACCTTGCCCATGAAACCGCCCGCGCGGCCGCCGATGATGGCCGTCAGGGCCTCGGCCTGGGCGTCGTCGGCGCGGTCGTCGACGAAAACGCCAGCCTTGCCGCTGACCTTGCCGGCCCACAGGTCGCCTTCCCAGCGGCCGACCCGCACGAAGGCGAGGTCGTCGAGCACGGTGTCGCCGTAATGCCCGTGCTTGACGTGCCAGAAGAGGACCCCGTCGCAAAAGCCGTTGTCCGGCGGCTGCGCGAAGGTGCAGGGGCAGGCGACGGCGCAACTGCAATTGTCGAACCAGTCGCCGACGATGTGCCAGTTCGGCGTATCCGCCATGAGAGCCTCCGAAGCCGTCGCAATCTCAATGCGGATAGTATTGAATAGCGGCCGGACTGCACAACAGGCTTTGCGGCGATATCGTGTCCGTTCTCGAAACCCTTGCCGACCGCGCCCGGGCGCTGCGGCCGCATATCGTACTGCCCGAGGGCGGCGACCCGCGGATCGCCGGAGGCGCGGCGCGGGCGGCGGCCGACGGACTGGCGCGGATCACGCTGCTGCGCGACGGCGGCGGGGCCGGAGAGGGGGTTGAAATCGTCGATCCGGCGGTGTCGCCGGACGCGGAGCGGCTGGCCGAAACCTACTGGACCCTGCGCAAGCATCGCGGCGTCGACCGGGATGCGGCGCGCGCGGCGGTGCGCCATCCGCTCACCTTCGCCGCCCTGATGGTCCGGGACGGGCTGGCCGGCGGCACGCTCGGCGGCGCGGTGGCGACCTCGTCCGATACCGTCCGCACGGCGCTTCAGGTCATCGGCAAGCACCCGGATTACGCCCTGGTCTCCAGCTTCTTCCTGATGGTCTGGCCGGACCGGGCGCTGATCTTCGCCGACTGCGGCCTCGTCGTCGCGCCGGACGAGGAGGAACTCGCCGCCATCGCCCGGGCGTCGGCGCAAAGCTACCGGCAACTGGTCGGCGGCACGCCGCGGGTTGCCATGCTCTCCTTTTCCACCAAGGGCAGCGCCCGGCACGGCAAGGTCGCCGCCGTCCAGAAAGCGACAGCGCTGGTCCGGGAGCAGGAACCGGGGCTCGACATCGACGGCGAATTGCAGGTGGACACCGCGCTGGTGCCCGATGTCGCGGCGTCCAAGGCGCCGGGATCGCCGGTCGCCGGCCGGGCCAACGTGCTGATCTTCCCGGACCTCAACGCCGGCAATATCGGCTACAAGATCGCCCAGCGGCTGGGCGGCGCGGTCGCTCTCGGCCCGACCCTGCAAGGCCTCGCCCGGCCGGCCAACGACCTGTCGCGGGGCTGTACAGAAGACGATGTCTATCACATGATTGCCGTGACAGCGGCGCAAGCGGCGGACGAGACGACATGATGGACCTGGAAACCCTGGCGCAGCGATTGCGCGACGCTATGAAGGCCTCGCCGGTCCCGGACGGGGCGGCGGCCTTGTGCGGCATTCTCGGCGAAGCCCTGAAAGACCGCGCGTTCACGGCCGCTATGCTGCCCGACCGCAAGGACGGCGAGCCGGTGCGCGAGATTCTGTACGAGGATCCGGAGCTCAGCTTCTGCATCTGCGGCCATGTCAACGCCGGGTCGTCGGTCGGCAAGCCCCACGATCACGGCACGACCTGGGCGATCTACGGCCAGGCCGAGGGCACGACCGAAATGACCGACTGGCGCATCGTCGACCGCGGCGGCGATGGCAGGCCCATCCGCGTCGTGCCGGACCGGACCTATACGCTCACGCCCGGCGACGCCCATTTCTACGGCGTCGGCGCCGTCCATTCCCCGAGGCGGACACGGCCGACGCGGCTGATCCGCATCGAGGGCGCTAACCAGGATTTCATCCCGCGATCCCACATCGTGGCCGCGGAAGAGGCGCTTCAGTCCGCGGGATAGTAGCGCGCGACGTTGTCCGGATAGCTGCGCGCGAAATAGTTCCAGAGCTGCTCGCCGTAGGTGCCGGGATGGTGCCTGCTCTGCATGTCGCCGACTCCGGCCTCGGTCTCGTCGCGCTGCGCCATGAAGCCGGCCCCGGCGTGGCGCGGGCTGCGGGCGACGGCTTCGGCGAATTCCGGCGCCAGCGGCAGCGGATCGAGCGCCATGTCGAGCGACGGCCCGTGGAAATAGCCGGCCGACAGGCGCGGTTCGCGGGTGACCACCCGGTGCGGCGTGGCGACGAAATAGTTGCCGGTCATCTTCTGCAGGACCTCGCCCAGGTTGAGGACCAGGGAACCCGGTACGATGGGCACCGGAATCCAGTCGCCGTTGGCGTTCTCGATCTCCAGGCCCGGCGTTTTGCCCGGCGCGAGCAGGGTCAGGAAGCCGGCGTCGTGGTGGGCGTTGACGCCGAACTGGCCGGGCGGCGTCTCCGGATAGCCGATCAGCTTGGTGAGCGACATGCGCTCGGCGCCGAACAGGGCGTCGAAATGGCCCTCCTCCAGCTCCAGGCTGAGAGCGAGCAGGCGCAGCAGGTCGTCGGCCAGGTCCGACATGTCGGCGAACCAGCGCTCGAGCGCCGGCCTGAAGCCGGGCGCCACGTCTTCCGGCGGCCACTGGTTCGGCCCGAGCAGGCGCAGGTAGCGGGGCGTGGTGTCGATCGGCCGGGCCGGATGGTCGGTCCACAGGTCGATCTGCTCGCGCATGTCCGGCCGGTTGTTGGTGTATTCGCTGCCGACCGGTTCCCAGCCGCGGAAATGGCGCGAATTGCGCTTGTCGATGCAGCGCTTGTCGGCCTCGGGCAGGGCGAAGAAGCGGGCAATCTTCGCGAACACGGCGTCGATGACGTCGGGCGCGATGCCGTGGTTGGTGACCACGGCGAAACCGACATGGTGGCAAATGCCGCCCAGCCGGTCCGCCAGTTCCCGGCGCGCCGCGGCGCTTTCCGCCCGGCTGCCGATATCGACTACCGGAACGGCGGTAAAGGCGCCGGGGTCGACGCTGTCGGGAGCAGGTGTGGCAATGTTCATGATGCTTACCCGGACGATTGCAGTGGCGAGGCGCGGGAGGCCGGCGCGCAAGGCACACTATACGATCTCGAGGGCTCGCACCAAAGCCGTTGTCGCGGCGATACACGAGGCAAGAATTCGGTTGGCGGTGGTGAACGAAAGGTCCGAGGATCGCTCGACCTTGTGGCCGAGCAGAAAATGTGCGATTCGCGAGGACGAACTGGTCCAGCGGGCGGGACAGGTTCACTGGCCGCTCCTCTACAACGCGCGGGGCAAGTGTCTAGCACTTTGAATTTCATAGATCTTTTCGCCGGAGGCGGAGGGCTTTCCGAAGGATTCATTCAGGAAGGCTACGAGCCGG
Source organism: Rhodospirillaceae bacterium (assembly GCA_028819475.1). NCBI lineage: Bacteria > Pseudomonadati > Pseudomonadota > Alphaproteobacteria > Rhodospirillales > Rhodospirillaceae > Rhodospirillaceae bacterium. The sequence continues at coordinate 88,628 of JAPPLJ010000065.1, read as the reverse complement.
TGGCACATGTGGAAGCCGACTTGGCTGCCTGCAACACGCTCCGTACCCGCATGGCGTATCACTGGCTGAGGACCACTGGCCGCGAGGACCTGTACGCGGACTACCTGACAGGCGAGATTGGCAGGGAACAGTTGTATGCGGAAGTACCGCGGAGCGTGGCGCAGTCCGTCGTCAACGATGAAATCAGACCGGATACCTTGGGGCGATTATACGGCAAGATCGACTCGCTGCTGAATGGGCGCGAACTCGATGTGCTCGTAGGTGGACCGCCTTGCCAAGCGTATTCCGTAGTCGGGCGTTCCCGCGATCCCGACCGGATGGTGGAGGACAAGAGAAACTATCTCTACAAGTGCTACGCGGAATTCCTCGGAAAATACCGTCCAAGGCGGTTCGTGTTCGAGAACGTGACGGGCCTACTGTCGGCGAAGGACAGCGACGGCCGGGGCTACTTTGAGGCCATGCGGCAACTCTTCCGGCAAATCGGTTACGAGACTGAGTACTCGACGTTGTGGGCTAGGAACTATGGGGTACTGCAGAACCGGAAACGGGTGGTGCTGGTCGGTTGGCGGGAGGGCACGGGCGGCACTTACCCTGAGCCCGAGCAATGGATCCCGGACGTGAAGGTGAGCGAGGTATTCCGTGATCTGCCAACGCTCGGAGCGGGCGAGGGCACGGTTCGGCCGTGCAACCGGCTGCCATGCGAAAGCAAGTGGCAGGAGGATGCGGGAGTTCGGAGCACAGCACCCGTGACGTGGCACGTCGCCCGGCCGCAGACGGACTAGGATCGCGAAATTTACCGCATCGCCGTTGGGCAGTGGAACGAACACAAGTCGAGGCTTCGGTACGGCTCGCTTCCTCCACACCTGAAGACGCATCGCAATGGGGTTTCGTTCACCGACAGATTCAAGGTGGTGGCCGCAGATCTTCCGTTCTCGCAGACTGTGGTGGCTCACATCTGCAAGGACGGGCACTACTACATACACCCCGACATTGAACAGAACCGGTCGATCACGCCTCGGGAGGCAGCCCGCCTCCAGACTTTTCCGGACGATTACTATTTTGAAGGTGCGAGTGACCGTCCGGCCCGGACCGAAGCGTTCCGGCAGATCGGCAATGCCGTCCCGGTTCTCCTTTCACGCAGAATCGCGGCCAAGATAAGGCAGGACTGGGATGCCTGAGGCTGGCACGTACACGATTCGTCCCGCAGGCAGGCACATTCTGACGATAGGTCGGGACCTGATTCAGGATCCGCACGCGGCCGTGATTGAATTGGTCAAGAACGCCTATGACGCGGACTCGGCGGACGTCACGGTCGGTTTCGAGAGAGGCGAGGACAGACAGTACCGGATTTCGGTGGCCGACCATGGACACGGCATGTCCCGCGACACCGTAATCAACAAATGGATGGTTCCGTCGACCTCCGACAAGGAAGATCGAGGGGGCAAAAGCCCTAGCGGCAGAACCATGCAGGGGCGGAAGGGGATCGGCCGTTATGCCGCTTCGATCCTTGGGACGGATCTGCTGTTGGAGACGACGACGCCGTCTGGCGAGAAGACGACGCTCTACCTGCAGTGGGGAGACTTCGAGGATGCGGACTTTCTCGGCGACGTGGAAATTCTCATAGAAACGACGGAGGTGGACGAGCCGGCTGGCACGACCTTGGTCATAGTGATTGACGAGGATCGTCTGAAGGCTTGGAAGGACTCACAGTTTACGAAGCTTCAGTTCGAACTCAGGAAGCTTATGCCGCCATTTCCGACGATGGCGATGGAGCAGACGTTTGAGGTGATACTGCGCATCACAGAGGTTCCGGGCGTCAATGACATTGACGCGCTCGTGGAACCCTATCCGCTGGTGGAGCACTTCGATTACAGGATCGCCGGGACCATAGAGGCTGGCGGGACCGGGAGCCTCGTGTACTCGCAGCAGAAATCCCGCAACGCATCAACCGAAGAGATTCCAATTAACCTCGGCGGACCCACGGGATGCGGAGACCTCGAAATCGACATCCGCGTCTATGACCGCGATTCCGCATCGATCGAACAGCTAATCCAACGCGGGTTGAAGGACGACGTGGGCAACTACCTGGGCAAACTTCAGGCGCGTCAACTGCTCAATGAGTACAACGGGATCGGGGTGTACCGAAACGGCTTCCGCCTGCGGCCTCTGGGCGATCCCGAATTCGATTGGCTGAAACTCAACGAGCAGCGGATACAGGCGCCGGCGCGTCGGATCGGAAACAACCAGGTCATAGGCTACGTGCAGATCCAGTCGGAAGAGCACTCGCAGCTCATCGAGAAGAGCGCGAGGGACGGTCTCATCGAGAACGACGCTTTCGGAAGGTTGAAAGAGATCACGAAGACGGTAATCGGCCGGCTGGAAGAAAAGCGGTACGTTTACCGCCAGCGCGCGGGTCTCAGCAGAAGGACGCTGAAGGTAGAGCGCGAACTGGAGCGGCTTTATTCCTTCGACACCCTGAAACGCGACGTCCGGTCCACCCTTACCGGAGCCCGGGTGAGTCAGAGGACGACATCCAAGGTGATCGCCCTGATCGAGACGGACGAGCGGCAACGGGGCGAAGCCGTCGGTCGACTGCGTGACGCGATCGCTGTGTACCAGGGTCAGGCCACGCTCGGCAAGATCATCAATGTGGTCCTCCACGAAGGCAGGCGGCCTCTGAGCTACTTCCGCAACCAACATCCGCTGCTCCGCAGGGCTGCGGATGCGTTTGCAGAAACGCGTGACCCAAGCAAGGCTTCAAGAATCGTCGAGCTGGCCGAGGGAATAGCGGACAGCGCGGCCGATTTCGTCACTCTTTTCGGCCGGCTGGACCCGCTCGCCGCGCAACGACGGTCGAAGAAGAAGTCCGAGGCGTTGAGAGCGATCGTCGAGAGGGCGGTGGAGACATTTTCCGGAGAAATGAAGGAAACGGGCGTTACCTGCACGATCAACGGCGACAGGGCCTTCACATTCCTATGTTGGCGACAGGACATCCAGGCGATTTTCACCAATTTGATCGACAACAGCCTCTACTGGTTGGCGACGAGAGAGTTTCCGGAAAGGCGGATTGCCATCAATTTTTCGACGGATGGAGGGCGGCTCCTGCACATCGATTACAGGGATACGGGACCGGGCATCGAGCCAGACCACATCGAAACCGGCGTGATCTTCGATCCCCAGTTTTCGACCAAACCGGAGGGGATGGGCTTGGGCTTGGCGATCGCCGGGGAAGGGGCGACGCGTAACGGCTTGGAGCTCAGAGCGCTGGAACACGACGGTGGCGTGTGGTTCCGGCTACAGCCGGTGGAAGTCGACGGGCCAGCGAAAGGGGAAACGACGTGACGGCACTTCAGTTGCTTCTGGTCGAAGACGAAGACACTCTCGTAAGCCAGTACAAGGATGTATTGGGCGAATACGTCCAGCAGCATGGCAGGGACATCGAGATGCATGTCTGCAGGACGCTGGACGATGCCAAGAGTAGTTTGAATGCCTCTATCGACGCGGCCATCGTGGATCTCAATCTCGGCAAGGACACGACTGAGGGTGGGGAACTGATCGATGAGATTAAGGAGCATTTTCGCGTTCCCGTCGCGGTCTTGACGGGGACTCCGGATGATGCTGACGACAATCCTCCCGTGATCGAGGTGTTCACGAAGGGAAAGGACGGATTCGAAGACGTTCTTCACCGTCTTTGGGAGCCCTACATGATCGGTCTAACGCGGATCATGGGTGGACGTGGACTGCTTGAGGAACGCTTGAACAGGGTCTTTCTCAAGAACCTGCTGCCGACTCTCGACACTTGGATCGGTTACGGACGCTCGAACGCCGACCGAACGGAAAAGGCGTTGCTGCGCTATGCGTTGGGCCACATGGTAGCGGACCTCGAAGGAGACGAGACGCCCACTTAATCCCGAGGAGGTCTACCTTGCGCCTCCCTTGGACCATGCGCTGACGACGGGCAGTCTGGTGAAGCGAAGGAATGACGGCACATGCCATGTCGTCATGACGCCGGCGTGCGATTTGGTGTTACGCAAGGACGGCAGGCCAAACGTCGACTCGATCATCTTGGCGGAAGTCGTGCCGGAGGAGACGGTGTACGTTTCCCTCAAGGCAAATGCGGACCGAAAAAGGAAGCTTAAACGGAACAACGACAAGTCCTGCTATCACTGGTTGCCGAACTCAAAAGTGGCTGACGGCGGTTATCTCGATTTCCGCAAACTTCAGACCGCGCGATTGGACAGGATCGGAACCGAGTACGAGCGTCTGGACGCAAGGATCGCGCCGGGCTTCATCAAGGATATCGTGTCCCGCTTTTCCGCGTTCTATGCGCGGCAGGGTCAGCCTGTGATTGGAGAGACCTAGCCGACGGAAACAAGCGGGCTCAAGTACATCAAGCGTATGGAGGCAAGTACCGCGTACCCATCGCGCTCTTGGCTGTTCTGGAGGCGTCGACGTTGGCTGATACCGTGGATCCCATTACCCGAAGCCGGATGATGGCTTCGGTACGCAGCCGGGACACCGGGCCGGAAGTCGCAATACGAAAGGCTCTGCATAGGCGGGGATTCAGATACCGTACGAACGACCCCAAGCTGCCGGGAAGGCCCGACATCGTATTTCCAAAGTATCGCGCGGCAGTTTTGATTCACGGCTGCTTCTGGCACGGACATGACTGCTCGCTGTTTCGTCTACCGGCCACTCGGCGCGAGTTCTGGGCAAAGAAACTGCAACAGAACAGAGAAAGGGATGAGAAAGTGAGACTGGCGCTGTCCGAAACCGGATGGCGGTGCCTCACGGTTTGGGAGTGCGCGCTTCGGGGACCGGAAAAACGAGACTTTATTGCACTGATTGAGGAGGTTATCCGATGGGTAACTACCGGCAAAACGGCGTATGAATTGCGCGGCGGCGCGCCCTTCGGCCGGAAAGGAGCGGCATGAAGCGTCGAACTTTCGGAGTACAAATCGAGTCTTCCGGCGTTGCCGTTTGAAAACCGGTGCAAAGTCGTTTAACACGCGCGCTTGCAGCCGAAATCGACGACTGTCGATCCGACAGAAATCCGACCGTTATCCAAGGGAGAGAAACGACATGACGATGCGAAACCGCCTCTATTTGCGCCGTGCGCTTCTCGGCGCCGGGGCAGCGCTGATCGCAACAGCGGGAATCGCGCAGACCGCGCTAGCTGCCGACAAGCTGGTCGTCGGCGCCCTGCGCTTCACGTCGCACAGCGCCGGCTTCGTCGCGCTCGAAAAGGGCTATTTCAAGCAGGAAGGCCTGGACGTCGAATTCCGGTTCTTCCAGGCGGCGGCGCCAACCGCGGTCGCCGTGGCGGCGGGCGATGCGGATTTCGCCATTGCCGGCATCACCGGCGGCTTCATCAACCTCGCCGGCAAGGGCGCGATCAGGGCGGTCGGCGGCGTGCTGCACGAGCGCAAGGGTGTCGACGGAATGGCCCTTCTGGCGTCCAAGAAGGCGTATGAGGCCGGGCTCACGAAGCCGGCGCATCTGAAGGGCAAGTCGCTGGCGCTGACCCAGTTCGGCTCCACCTTCCACTATATGGGCGCCGTAACGGCGGAGAAGTTCGGCTTCTCGATCAAGGACATCCGCGTGCGGCCGCTCCAGAAGGTCGGCGCGATGATCGGGGCGCTCAAATCCGGCCAGGTCGACGCCATGTTCATGGTGCCCCATATCGCCAAGCCGCTGGCACGGGGCGGCGCCGCAAAGATCGTCGGCTGGCTGCGCGACTGGCATCCCGACTACCAGATCACGGCGCTCATCACCTCGACACGCAACATCGAGAAAAGACGGGGGCTCGTGGAGAAATTCCTGCGCGCCTACGCGAAAGGCATGGCGGACTTCAACCGCGTCATGCTCGACCAGAAGAAGGACCCGGCGGCGGTTGAGGCGATGGTCAAGACGATCCACAAGTACGTCTATACCTCGCGGCCCTACGCCAAGGCGGCGCGCTCAATCAAGGCCGGCGCCATGTTTCTCAACCCGGGCCTGTCGCTCGACCTGAAGAGCATCAAGCATCAGCTGGAGTGGAACCAGTCCCAGGGCTTCGTGAAAAAGGACATCACGATGGACCAGGTCGTCGACACCAGCTTCGTCAAGACCAACTGACGGCAGCGCCGGCGGACGGCGCAACGGGGCCGGTCCCGCGGGGCCGGCCCTTTTCGTTTACGACCGCCAGCGCAGGAAGTAGCGCTCGGCGCGGCCGATCAGCCAGGATACGACGAGGCCGAGCACCGACAGCATGGCGACTCCGGCGATCAGCTGGTCGGTCGCCGCCAGATTGCCGGCCAGCAGCACATAGGCGCCGATGCCGTATTCCGCGCCGATCATTTCGGCCGCAACCAGCAGGATGATGGCGATCGAGGCGGAAATGCGCGTCCCCGACAGGATCGCCGGCAGCGCCCCCGGCAGGACGATCTTGCGCACGATCGAGAGCCAGCTCAGCCCGAACGACTGGCCCATGCGGATCAGGCTGCGGTCGACATTGTCGACACCCCCGTAGGTGGCGATCACGGTCGGGAAGAAGGTGCCGAACAGGATGGTCGCGATCTTCGAGCCCTCGCCGATGCCGAACCAGACGATGAACAACGGCAGCAGGGCGATTTTCGGGATCGGGAACAGGGCGGCGACCACCGGCACAAGCCCCGATCGCGCGATGGAGAACAGGCCGATCGAGAAGCCGACGGCGACGCCGAGGATCATGCCGGCGCTCCAGCCGATCACGAGGCGCGAGACCGATGCTTCCAAGTGCCGCCAGATTTCGCCGGTCTCGACCAGATAAGCCAGCGCCGCGAAGGCTTCGCTGGGCGCCGGCAGAATCAGCGGCGTAATCCAGCCGATCTGCGAGCCCAGTTCCCACAGCCCGATCACGACGATGAACACCGCCGGACCGAGCGGGCCGACCGGGCGCGGCGCGAAGCCGCCGCCCCGGAACGCAACCGGCCGCCCGGCATGGGTTCGTGCATCAGGCATCGGCAAGCTCCCGGTCGGCGGCCTGCGCCTCCTCGCGCAACATTTCCCACAATCGGCGCTGGATCTGCGCCAGTTCGGCCACCGCGTCGGACCGGTCCTCGAGCGGCATGTCGATCGCCACCTGGTCGCGGATGCGGCCCGGCCGGCGCGACAGCACGACGATCTTGTGGCCCAGGCGCACAGCCTCCTGGAGATTATGGGTAACGTAGACCGCCGTGAAGGGCTCGCGCGTCCACAGGCCGATCAGGTCGTCCATCAGCAGGGCGCGGGTCTGGCCGTCGAGCGCCGAAAGCGGCTCGTCCATCAGGAACACCGCCGGGTTGACGGCGAGCGCCCGGGCGATCGCCACGCGCTGCTTCATGCCGCCGGATAGCTGGCGCGGAAAGGCGTTGCCGAACTCCGACAGGTCGGTCCGCGCCAGCACATCGTCGACGATCCGCCCGGTCTCGCGTTCGCTCAGGCCGTGGTCTTCCAGCACCAGGCTGATATTGCCCCGCGCCGTCCGCCAGGGCAGGAGGGCGAAATCCTGGAAGATGTAGGTCAGCGGGTTGAGGCAGCCCTCGGGCGGCTCGCCGACCTGCCGGACCGCGCCGTCAGTGGGCTGCTCAAGGCCCCCGATCAGCCGGAGCAGGGTGGACTTTCCGCAGCCCGACGGCCCGATCAGGCAGACGATCCGGCCGCTCTCGATCCGAAGATCGATGCCGTCGAGTACCGGCATGTCGCCATAACGGTGGTTCAGTCCGTCAATGTGCAGGTCCATGGTTGCCGGTTTCTCGTGACGAGGTCGGCTTGCTGCCGACTTTCTGGCGATCCATCTGGCCGAAATCTCGCGCAAACAGAAGCCTCAACTGCCGGGAAATGCAAATTTTGTGCATCAAATGAGGATCAGGTGGGAGATACGCCGCTTCCCGAGGCCTCCGGCCCGGTCTCGCTGACGACTTCCCCGGCCCAGGGGTCGGTCGTCTCGAGAGCGAGATTGTCCTTCACGGCGTCCTGGAGGGCGGCCATGTCGATCTGGTGCAGCGAGCCGCTGCGGTTCAGATGCGTTGCCGCGGCGGCGGCACGGCCCATGGCGAAGCACGGTCCCATAACCCGCAGGCTCGCCAGCGCCGCCGGCTCGGCGTCGATGCAGCGTCCGGCGACCACGACATTGTGCAGGCCCTCGGGCAGCATGGCGCCGAAGGGGATGTAGTGGATGTGGTCCTCGTCAAAGATCGTCCAGTGCGCGCCCGCCATGTCGCCGTGCAACTCGATCGGCCAGGTTGTGCGCGCAATGGCATCGGGCGGCCGGCGGCCGGTCGCGACATCGTCCACCGTAACGTGGCTGCGGCCGACGATGGTCCGGGTCTGGCGGATGCCGGCGTTGCCGTAGACCGCAACCTTCGCGTCGCGGAACGCTTCGGGCAGTTCGCGCTTGAACAGGCGGAGCAAGGCGTCGACCTGGCGCCGCCCCTCGATGCCGGCGAGCGCGAGGCCCGCCGTTTCCATCGGCGTTTCGATATGGGTGAGGTTGAGCAGCAGCTTGCGCGTGCCCGGCACGACGAAGACCGGCCCCTCGGCGCGCACCAGGCCGAATTCGCGTCCGTATTTGCGGATCAGGTCGTGATAGAGCGAACGGGGGTATTCCGCGCACAGGCCGGTATCGACGTCTTCCAGGATCGCCATGACCGTGCCGAGCACCTGTTTATCCGATTCCCGCATTGCCTGACCGGCCAGCCAGGGGAGCACGGCGTCGCCGGAGGCATCGATGAACCGGTCGGCCTCGACCCTGGCGTCGCCGAACCGCGTGCTGAGCTGGAGTGCCTCGATGATGCCGTCGCGCTGTTCGACCCGGCGCACGATGGCGCCGGGCAGCGGGACGATGCCGGTCTCGACGATCTGCCGCTCGGCCCAGCGCATCCAGGCGTTCGGCACATAATCGATGATGAAGGTGCCGCGCACCCGGCGCAGGGCTGCGTCGCCCTGGGCGAACAGGGTTTCGAACAGGTTGTCCATGACGCCATGGGTCAGGCGCCGCGGCGCCGGCCCGTTGCGGAACAGGCCGCAGATCGTGCCCAGCGCAGCACCGACCGCCTGGCCGCCGATATGCGGCGCGGCATCCACGATGACGACCTGCCGGCCCAGCCTCGCCGCTTCCAGCGCCGCCGAGAGGCCGCCTGCGCCCGAACCGACCACGCAGACATCGCCGCGGTAAATCTGCGCCGCCCGATGCTGAATTCGGACAGTCTTCATGCCGGGATAGTCGGTCATGGCGGAGAAACCGGTGTCCGATAGTCAACGCTTGTCATTTATCGGCGCGGCGCCGCCATGCCGATTGCGGCTTCCGTTCGCGGAAGTGCAGGCCGAACGCTTCCCGCGGATCATAGGGCCAAATATTTTATCCGTATACTGATAAAACGGACCGCCGGCCGAGACTGTTCGACCCCAAGGGGCCCCACGCCATTCCGGGGGCGCTATCGAGCGCCGAACACGACAGAGGGCGCATTCGGCTACAATTTGTTGACGGTATTTCCAAGTCAGCTACTATATCTGCCACAATCGGGAACGTCAGATGGCCGATACCCCCATAGCTGCGGAAGTCCGCGACACGCCGCTGGCGGATGCGCTGGGCCAGCGCTACCTGTCCTATGCCCTGTCCACCATCGTGTCGCGCTCGCTGCCGGACGTGCGCGACGGGCTGAAGCCGGTCCACCGGCGCCTGCTCTACGCCATGCGCGAGTTGCGGCTCGATCCGGAGGCCGGCTTCAAGAAATGCGCCCGGATCGTCGGCGACGTCATGGGCAAATACCATCCGCACGGCGACCAGGCGATCTACGACGCCATGGTGCGGCTGGCGCAGGAATTCGCCGTGCGCTATCCGCTGGTCGACGGACAGGGCAATTTCGGCAATATCGACGGCGATAACCCGGCCGCCATGCGCTACACCGAAGCGCGGCTGACCGAGGTTGCCGAACGGCTGCTCGAAGGCATCGACGAAGACGCGGTCGATTTCCGCGAGACCTATGACGGCGAGGGCAGCGAGCCGGCGGTCCTGCCGGCGAATTTCCCGAACCTGTTGGCCAACGGCGCCAGCGGCATCGCAGTCGGCATGGCGACCAATATCCCGCCGCATAATGTCGCCGAAATCTGCGACGCGCTGAAGCTGCTGCTGCGCCGGAACCCGGAGAACCGCGGCAAGGTACCGGTCGCCGACCTGATCGAACGGATGCCCGGCCCGGATTTCCCGACCGGCGGCGTGCTGGTCGAGACCCGGGAGGCCGTCACCGCCGCCTACGAGACCGGCCGCGGCAGCCTGCGCATCCGTGCGCGCTGGCAGGCGGAGCCGCGCAAGGGCGGCGGCAGCACGGTCGTCGTGACCGAGATCCCCTACGGTGTCCAGAAGGGTCGCCTGATGGAGAAGCTCGACGAGCTGCTGGCGGCGAAGAAACTGCCGCTGATCGGCGATATCGTCGACGAATCGGCCGAGGACATCCGCATCGTCATCCAGCCGCGCAGCCGCAACGTCGATCCGGCGGTCCTGATGGAATCGCTGTTCCGCGCAACCGAACTGGAAAGCCGGTTCGGTCTGAATTTCAACGTTCTGGACGCCGGGCGGATACCGCGGGTGATGAGCCTGCGCGACGCCTTGTGCGCGTTTCTCGACCATCGACAGGCTGTCCTCGTGCGGCGCACCGGGCACCGCCTCGGCATCATCGCCCGGCGGATCGAGATCCTGCAGGGCTTCATCGTCGCCTACCTGAATCTCGACGACGTGATCCGCATCGTCCGCTTCGAGGACAGCCCGAAGCAGGAACTGATGGGCCGCTACGACCTGAGCGACGTCCAGGTCGAGGCGATCCTCAACATGCGGCTGCGCGCCCTGCACAAGCTGGAAGAAATCGGCATCCGCAGCGAACTGGAAGCGCTGGAGGCCGAACGGGCCGATCTGACCGGTCTGCTCGAGGACGAAGGGCGCCAGTGGAAATGGGTTGCCGACGAGGTCGACCGGCTGCGCGAGACCTTCGGGCCGGAGACCGCGCTGGGGCGGCGCCGGACCGAACTCGGCGATGCGCCGGACGCCGGGATCGTCGATTTCGAAGCCCTGGTCGCGAAGGAACCGTTGACCGTACTGTGTTCGGAGAAGGGCTGGATCCGGACGGTCGGCGGCCATGTCACCGACACCAGCGCCCATCGCTACAAGGAAGGCGACCGGGAGCGCTTCGTCCTGCACGCCACGACCGCCGACCGGCTGGTCCTGTTCGGCACCGACGGACGCTTCTACACCATTCCGGCGGACAGGCTGCCGCGCGGCCGGGGGTTCGGCGAGCCGATCCGCCTTTCGATCGAGCTCGGCAACGATAGCGAGATCGTCTCGCTCATGGTGCACGATCCGGCGCGCAGGCTGCTGGTCGCGAGCAGCGACGGCCGCGGCTTCCTGGTGCCGGAGAAGGACGTCGTGGCCCAGACGCGGGCGGGCAAGCAGGTGCTCAACGTCGCCGGCGACGTCGAGGCCGCGGTCTGCACCGATGGCGCCGGCGACCATGTCGCCGTTCTCGGGGAGAACCGGAAGCTGCTGGTCTTTCCGGCGGCGGATCTGCCGGAGATGGCCCGCGGCAAGGGCGTGATCCTGCAAAGATACCGCGGCGGCGGACTGGCGGACGCCCGCACCTTCACGCTCGCCGAAGGGCTCGAATGCCGGACCGGGGCCAGGACCCGCACCTTTTCGGCAGACGAACTGGCCGGCTGGCTCGGCAAGCGCGCCCAGGCCGGCCGCCTGCCGCCCAGGGGCTTCCCGCGCGGTGGGCGGTTCTAAGCCGGCTGCCGCAGGGGAGGGCGGCCAAGGCGGCCGCCGGTCCTAGAAATTCAGCGAAATGTCCCGGTGATCGGCCAGGCAGCCGGCGACGTCGGTGGCCTGGTCGCTGCTCAGCCGCGGCTGAAGGCGCAGGCCGATGGTCTGGGCGATCGCCGCATCGTATTCGGCAAGCGGAGCGACGAGCCTGGCCTGGGCGGCCGTCCGCCAGGCGACTTCGCCGTCGAGTTGCTTCAGCGCGTCGGCAAAGGATTTGAGCGCCCGGTCGCGCTTCAGCCGGGTCGGCCGCAGATTGCGGCGCGCATCGCGCAGGCGCGAGCGGATCTTGCTGGTGCCCGGCGCCGCGCGCAGTTCCCGCTCCAGCGCCCGCAAGGCGCCGCTGGCCTTCTTCGGGTCGCCGGATTCGATCGCCGGTTTCAGCGCCGCCAGTTTCGGTTTGAGGGCGCTCAGTGCGGCGGCGCCGACGATCAGCTTGCGGGTCTCCACGATCGGCCCATAGGCGTTGTCGACCGTCCGGCGATAGCGCAGTCGGGCCAGACGCTCCTTCTTGGCGAGATCGAGGAACCGCTTGCGCCGGGCCTGCCAGTCGGCCGGCACCTGCGCCAGCAGCGCCTTCTTCTCGGCCTGCAATTCCGCCATGTCCCGCGTGAGATCGTCGATGGCGGCGCGGTCCGGCCGCTCGGCGTTCTGCAGCCGGCGCAGGTCTTCCGCTTCCTGGCTCAGTTTGCCGTCGATGATCAGCACCTGGCGGTTGATCGACCGCACCTTGCGGTGCAGCGGCCGGTAGGTCGGAATGTAATCGGCCACGGTTTTCTCCGCGGCGCGGACGTCGCCGATCCGCACAAAGGTGTCCCGTGCATCCTTGAAGGCCCGGTTCAGCGTTCCGCGCCGTTCGGCCGGGAGATAGGAAATATCCGTCTTCGATACCTTGTCGATCGCTGCCGTGAGGGCTGCACGCTGCTCCATCATCAGCGCAAAGTTGCGCTCTTCGATGCAGGCCTGGAGCCGTGGATTTCGCGGCGGCGGTGCATTCTCGCCGCTGAGCGAGATGCGGTTCGGCAGGTAGTTCACCAGCGACGGGTACAGGCCGACGATGCCGAGGGCGACCAGCTGCAGGGTGATGAACGGGACCACGCCCTTGTACATCGAAATGGTCTTGACCGATGCCGGCGCCACGCCGCGCAGGTAGAACAGGGCGAAGCCGAAGGGCGGCGTCAGGAAGGATGTCTGGATGTTGACGCCGATCATCACCCCGAGCCACACGGCGGTGACGTTGGCCGACGGATCGGCAAGCAGGATCGGCGCGATGATCGGCACCACGACCACGGCGATCTCGATGAAATCGAGGAAAAAGCCGAGGATGAAGATCACCGCCATGACCAGCGCAAACTTGGCGAGGAAGCCGCCCGGCAGGCCGAACAGGAAATCGCGGACCAGATCCTCGCCGCCGAAGGCCCGGAAGGCGGAGGTCAGCATCGCGGCGCCGATCAGGATGATGAAGACCAGCGACGTGGTCTTTGCCGTCTCGACCATGACGTAGCGCAGCGTGTCATCGGTCTTGTAGACCCGCCAGCCGCTCCACACGAGCGACGCCAGCAGGGCGAAGACGGCGACCGACGCCAGGATGAGCGCCGTCACGTCGTCGGCGGTGACGACATTCTTGACATTGATCGTGTAGATCGAGAGCAGAAACAGGATCGCGCCGATCGACAGGACGGCGAGCACGGCCGGGTAGAACGCGCTCCTCCTGCCCTGGTAGAGGCGGTAGCCGGCCATGATCATGGCGCCGGAGGCGCCGATGGCGCCGGCCTGGTTGACGGTTGCGATACCGCTCAGGATCGAGCCCAGCACGGCAAAGATCAGGGTCAGCGGCGGGACCAGGACGATCAGCACCCGTCTGGCGAAGGCCGCATCGAATTTCCCTTCCCGCGCTACGGGCGGCGCGAGCGCGGGCCGCATCAGCGCCGTCACCAGGATGAACGCGATATAGAGCCCGACCAGCACCATGCCGGGCAGAAAGGCGCCGAGGAACATGTCGCCGGCGCTCGCCGAGGTCAGGCCGTAGTCGCCGGGCATGGCGCTCGATCCGGTGCCGGCCTTGTATTCCGCCTTGCGCAGGGTCAGCGCCTGGTCGGTCGCGTTCGAGAGCTGGTCCGCCAGGATGATCAGCACGATCGACGGCGGAATGATCTGTCCCAGGGTGCCGGACGCGCTGATCGTGCCGGTGGCGAGCGCCTGGCTGTATCTGTTGCGCAGCATCACCGGCAGGGAAATCAGCCCCATGGCCACGACGGTCGCGCCGACGATGCCCGTCGTCGCCGCCAGCAGGGCGCCGACGAAGACGACCGAGATGCCGAGGCCGCCCGGGATCCGGCCGAACAGCTGGGCCATGGTTACCAGCAGGTCCTCGGCGATCTTCGACCGCTCGAGCATGATGCCCATGAACACGAACAGCGGAATCGCGATCAGCGTGTCGCGGTCGGGATCCCAATAGACGCCCCGGAAGTTGGAGACGCCCGAATTCAGCCATTCGATGGGCCCGCCGGTATGGAAGAAGCTGCCCTCGTCGCCGGTGAAGATGAGGCCGGCGACAGTCGCGAGCAGGATGGTGAGGATGGCCGAGCCGGGCAGGGCGAAGGCAACCGGATAGCCGGACGCCAGCGCGCCGGCCATCAGAAGCACCAGAAGCAGCAGGAAGAAGAATTCCATCAGCCGCCGCCCTGCCGCGCCGCCCTGCTGCGGCCCCTAATGGTGCACATCGCTCTCGCCCGTGCTCTTCGGCGCGTCCGCTTCCTCCAGCAGCACGCCCGCGTTGGACAGCAGCGACGCCATGAATTCCAGCAGCATCGTTACGGCAAAGACCAGGAGATACCCGGCCAGCATGTATTTGACGTAGAGGCCGAAGCCGGCCTGCGTGACTTCGAAGCTCAAGAGCGGACCGCTGACGACGCTGAACTTGTTGGCGAGGCCCATCGTCATCACGATCCAGCAGACCGGCGCGCCCAGAATCGCCGCGCCCACCGCGTTGACCCAGGCGCGCCGGCGCGCGCCGAACCCGGAATACAGCACGTCGACCCGGACATGGCCTTCGTGGAGCAGCGTATAGGCGCTCGCGAACAGGAACAGGGCGGCGTACCAGAAGCGCACCAGGTCGGCCATGAAGGCCTGTTCGTAGGAATAGAGGAAACGCAGGATGACGATCTGGAGTTCGGCGACCACGACCAGCAGCGCGAGCCAGGTGAAGCCGACGGACCGGGTGAACAGCGAGATCGCTATGGCGACCGCCATCAGGGGCAGGTGCATCACCTGGGCGCGGAATGCCGACTTGCCGAGATCCTGCGCCAGGCTCTTGCCGACGACGTCTACGAGCAGCCCCTCGACCCGAAGGAAGGAAACGACCGCGTCGGCAAGACCGACCAGAAGCACGCTCCAGAAGGCGGCCCGGGCGATGAACGCACCGATGGCACTCAGGCGTTGTGCGTCCGAATAAAGGGTGCGCTGCCGCGTCCGCAAGACGTAGACGACGATCGCAACGACGGTAAGCGGATAGAGCGCGATCTGAAGGAAGGCGAGGGTGACGCTGCCGCCGAGCGGCTCTTTCGGCGCAACGAAACCGAGCATTCCGGCATCGCCGAGCAGGGCGACGACGCCGGGCCATTCGAGCCAGAAAACCAGATAGGCGTTCGCCAGATAGACGAAGCCGAGATAGGAAACGGAGAGCGCCAGGATGCGCAATGCCGGCTGCATCCGGCCGGACGCCGCCGCTGCCGCCGTCAGATCCGACAGGGTGCCGGAACCGGCCGTCGCCGCAGTGCTCATGCAGTGCTCATGCTGGTTCGCTCGACAGGCTGGGCCGTCTGCCCGGCGCCCGTTCAGCGCGTCACCGAACGGGGCGTTACCGAACGGGGCCGAAAGAACCGGGAGCAGCCGATGGCGCCATCGGCTGCTCCCGATCCTGTCCGGACGACGACTCGGCTAGAGGCCGAGCACGCGGTTCCGCTGGGCCAGATAGGCCTGGTCGGAAATCTGCGTCCAGGCGCCGAGTTCGGCCCGCGCGGCGCGGAAACCGTCGTCGACTTCCTTGGCGAGCGGGCTGTGCGAGCGGGTCGCCTCGAAGACTTCCTCGGCCGCCTTGCCGAACGCGTCGTAGACATCGTCGTTGAACTGGCGCAGCTTCACGCCGTGATCCCGGAGGAGTTCCTTCAACGCCTGTCCCGACTTGGCGTTGTATTCCGCCATCATGATGTCGTTCTCGGCGGCTGCCAGAGCTTCGATGATCGTCCGATCATTGCTGCTCAGCTTGCCCCACCAGGACGCGTTCATGCCCAGCGCCAGCATCGAGCCCGGCTCGTGCATGCCGGGATAATAGTAGTAGCTGGCCGCCTCGTAGAACTTCATGAACTTGTCGTTCCACGGGCCGACCCACTCGGTGGCGTCGATTGCGCCGGAGACCAGGTTCTCGTAAATCTGGCCGCCCGGCAGGGACACGGGCGATGCGCCCAGCTTGGCCATGACGTCGCCGCCCAGGCCGGGGATACGCATCTTCAGGCCCTTGAGATCGTCAGGCGACTCGATCTCCTTGCGGAACCAGCCGCCCATCTGGACGCCGGTGTTGCCGCCACGCACGCATTTAAGGCCGAATTCGCCGGCGACCTTGTCCCAGAGCTGCTGGCCGCCGCCCCACTGGATCCAGGCGTTCATCTCGGTATAGGTCAGGCCGAACGGCACCGCCGTAAAGTAGGCCCAGGCCGGGTGCTTGCCTTTCCAGTAATAGTCGGCGGCGTGATAGATCTGGGCCTTGCCGGAAGCGACCTCGTCGAACGAGGCAAAGGCGCCGACCTTCTCGCCGGCGGCGTAGTAGGTGACCTTGATCTTGCCGTCGGTGGCATCGTTGATTCGCTTGGCGAGGCGCTGCGCACCCGTGCCGAGGCCCGGGAAGTCGCGCGGCCACGTCGTCACCATGACGGCTTCGACCTTTTTCTGCGCCAGCGCCGGCTTCGGCAGTGCGCTGGCGGCAACGGTGGCGCCGGCCGCAGCCGCGCCCGACAGGAAAATTCGACGTTTCATGAAGCGTCCTCTTAGACTGGTGTGGCTCCCTTGCGCCTCCTGACTATCCGGACGGGCAGGATCAGGCTCACAGGTGCCGGATAGTCGGCGGCGGCGGAAATCCGGTACAGGCGCTCCACCGCCCGGCGGCGTAGCGGCATTATATGCGCACAACACGCATTGGCAACATGCGCGCTATTGGCCGGTGACTTCTCGAAACTTCGATCTGGCGGATTTCCTGCAATTCGTCCGGGCTATTGCAACACCGAGTGCCGACCGCCGTTCCGGGGGCTTGCGGCGGCGCGCCCCGGTCACCATTCCTGCGGCTCCTGTCGGTCGCTCCGCAGCCGACAGGGCAGGTGTCGAGTCGCCACTCGTCGCGAAGATCGGTCCTGGTGGCCAGTCATGCGGCGACTTCCACCACCGCCGCCGAACATTGCGGCGCCGGAACCGGCTCTCCGTGCTCGCGCAGGCTCTCAATGTGCAGAGCGATGGCCATTCCGATCTCCCGGATCGCTTCGTCGCGGGTTGCCCCGGTCGCCACGCATCCGGGCAGATCGGGTACATAGGCGGCGTAGTTCTCCGGCGCCTTCTCGATCATGACCGTGTATTCCATCTCCATCCTCACTTCCTCAACCCTGCCTGCTTTACGATGCTGGCCCAGGTTCCTGGCGGAAGGTCGTCCCGAGCCTTGCCGGCGATGGTCACGGTCCCCGGTCTCTCGGGATGCCGGTACTGGCGATGGCTGCCCCGAATCCGGACCAGCGACCAGCCCTCCCGTTCGATGAGGCGGATTGCATCACGCACCTTGGGCATTGGATACAGACATCGACTGCGGCATATGACGTAGTCCCGCGCCCGGGTCCCGGGCTTTGCCTCTCGTCAACAAACTGCGCCGTTCCGGGCAGCCGACGCAGCAGGGTCCTGCGGTTTGCGAATCTTCAGGCCGCGAAGAGATCCCGTTCTTCGGCCGGGCGCAGGTCGAGCGGGCGCCAGCCGTCCGAAGTCAGCCCTTCGAGCGGCCGGAAACGCCATTTGTAGGACATCTTCGGGCTGCCTTCGATCCAGTAGCCGAGATAGAGGTAGGGCAGGCCGAGCCGCCGCGACTTTGCGATCAGGCGGACGATCGTGAGCGTACCGAGGCTGCGCTGGTCGAGGGCCGGATCGAAGAAGCTGTAGACCGCGGAGAGGCCGTCTTCCAGCCGGTCGACAAGGGCGCAGGCGCGCAGCCGGCCCCGCGGGTCGCGGAACTCGGTGACGAAGGTGCGCAAGGGGCTGTCCTGCACCATCGCGGCATATTCCTGAAAATCCATGCCGGCCATTTCCCCGTCGCCGTGGCGCGAGGTTACGTAGCGCAGGAACAGTTCGTATTGCTCGGCCGTCGCCCGGGCCGGCAAATCCTGTTCGGTAAGGTCGCTGTTGCGCCGGGCAATGCGGCGCAGACTGGCGCCCGGTGCGAAAGACGGCGCGACGACCCTGACCGGCACGCACGCCCGGCAGCCGGGACAGGCCGGCCGGTAGGCGACGTTGTGGGACCGCCGGAAGCCCGATTGGGTCAAGGCGTCGTAGAGGCCGGCCGTGTCGGGACCGTTCAGCTCGGTGAAGATATTCTGCTCCGTCCGCCCCTTGAGATAGGGGCACGGCCGGGGCGGCATGCGGTAGAAGAAACGGGGCAGCCGGGCAGGTTTCGCTGTTATCGCAGTCGGTCCGGCCAATTTCCCGTCCAATCCGTCAGTCCGCTCAATCGCGGGCATGATGGCCAAGATGCCCGGCCATTGCAAGCCGGCCGCCGCGGGCCGGCCGTAACATCTTGAGCAGGAAATCGCCGCCGCGCCGCGCCGGCTCAGGCTCCGGCCAGCGCCCGGTCGAGGTCGGCCAGGATATCGTCGCAATCCTCGATGCCGACCGAAAGGCGGACCAGCCCGTCGGTCAGGCCGCGGGCGTGGCGTTCCTCCGCCGGCACCTCGGCGTGGGTCATGGTCGCCGGGTGGGTAATCATCGTCTCGACCGCGCCCAGGCTCTCGGCCAGCGCGCACAATTCGACCGAATTCATCAGCGCCTTGCCCGCCGGGATGCCGCCTTTCAGTTCGAAGGAGATCATGCCGGAGAAGCCATCCATCTGGGCGGCGGCGATGTTGTGCTGCGGATGCGAGGGCAGGCCCGGATAGCGCACCCGGGCGACCTTGTCGTGGGCCTCCAGAAAGCGCGCGATTTTCATGCCGCTGTCGTTGTGGCGGGCCATGCGCAGGTGCAGCGTCTTCAGGCCGAGCAGCACCAGCCAGCAGTCCATCGGGCTCGGCACGGCGCCGATGGTTTTCTGGATGAATTTCATCTCCTGGAAGATGTCTTCCCGGTTGGTCAGCACCGCGCCGCCGATGATCTGGTTGTGGCCGGAGAGATATTTGGTCGTGCTGTGGACCACGATGTCCGCGCCGAGTTCCAGCGGCCGCAGGAACACCGGCGTGGCGAAGGTGGAATCGACGCCGAGCAGGAGGTCGTTCTCTTTTGCGATTGCCGCCATCGCCGCGAGGTCGGTCACCTGGAGCAGCGGATTGGTCGGTGTCTCGACCCACAGCATCCGGGTTTCCGGGCGGATCGCCGCGCGCACGGCGTCGGGGTCGGCGGTGTCGACGTAGGTGAAATCGAGGCCGTAGCGCGACAGCACCCGGTTGAAGTGCCGCGAAACCCCGCCGTAGACGTCGTTCGAGGAAATCGTGTGATCGCCGGCCGACAGCAGCTTCATGACGCTGTCGACGCTCGCCATCCCGCTGGAAAAGCAGATGCCGTATTGCGCGCCTTCGATGGCGGCGAGGTTGTCCTCCAGCACCTGGCGCGTCGGGTTGGACGACCGCGTATAGTCGAACCCCTTGTCCCGGCCGACCTCCTCCAGAACGAACGTCGCCGTCTCGTAGATCGGCGGCAGGATGGCGCCGGTGGTCGGATCGGGCGAAATGCCGGCGCGGACGATGCGGGTGTCGAGCTTCACGGATCGGGCCTCCGGGCAGGGATGGATCGACGTCGGGCGGCGTCTAACTGGCACAGCGGAGCCGTCATGGCCAGACTGCGCGCGTGCCGTTTTGACGCCCGCCTGCCGGGCCGCTAGGCTGATGCGCAGGCCGGAAATTCAGGAGCGAATGCGTGACTGCCGCCAGGGATTCCCTCGATTATCGGAGCGCGCTGGGGACCTTCGCGACCGGCGTGACCGTCATCACCACCATGTCCGAAAGCGGCGAGCCGGTCGGCTTTACCGCCAATTCTCTCAGTTCCGTTTCCCTCGAGCCGCCCCTGCTGCTGTTCTGCCTCGACCGGGGCAGCTATTCCTTCAACCATTTCGAGAAGGCGAAGCATTTCGCGGTCAACGTGCTGACCGATCGGCAACAGGACGTGTCCGCCCATTTCGCACGGCCGTCGGAGGATAAATGGCGCCACGTCGGCTATGACCTGTGCGGCGTCGGGTGCCCGGTGTTTGCGGAAACGCTGGCGGTCTTCGAGTGCCGGACCCACGCCGTTCACGACGGCGGCGACCATATCATCATCGTCGGCGAAGTCGTGCGCTTCGTCCACGAGGCCGGGGGCGATCCGCTGCTCTACTATCGCGGCCGGTACGCCCGGATCGCGCCCGAAGACGATCCCGGTAACGCCGGGCGTTGAGCGATGGGCGCCTGGTTCGTCGAGCAGATTTCGCGCTATTCGTCCTACCACCGCGACGGCCGGAACAAGGCGATCCATTTCATCGGCGTGCCGGCAATCGCCGTCTCGCTGCTCCTGCCTCCGGCGCTGGTGAAATTCGGCACGACGGGCTGGTACGATATTTCCCTCGCGACGGCGTTCGCGGCGGCCGTCTGGGTTTACTGGATCGCCCTGGACCGGCCCTTCGGCATCGTCACGTCGCTCGCCTTCCTCCCGGCGTTGCCGTTTGCCGACTGGCTGGCGGCGCAGGGTGAGGCCGCCGTCGGGATCGTCTTCGCAATCCTGTTCGTCGGCGGCTGGGCCGTTCAACTGGCCGGCCATGCTTTCGAAGGGCGCAAACCTGCCCTTGTCGACAATTTCATCCAGGTCTTCATCACGCCGATGTTCCTGATTGCCGAAGTCGCCTTTGCGCTCGGACTGCGCAAGCCGCTCGCCGCCGAGGTCGAGGCCCGCTGGCGGGACTATCTGCCCGAAAGCGCGAAAAGCGACACGGCACAGGCGTTGTAACCGGGGCAGGCGGCGTAACCGGCCCGGCCCGGTTCAGGCGGCGCGCTGGCGCAGGTAATTCAACAGGTCGATCCGCGTGATCAGGCCGAGGAAACGGTCGCCCTCCATCACGATGGCGACCTTGTCGCCGGCGAACAGGCCCGGCAGGGCATCCACGGGCGCGGCCGGATCGATGGTCTCCAGGTTCGCGGTCATCGCGTCGCGCACCGGCCGCTCGAAACGGGCCGAATCCTCCAGCACCGACAGCAGGATATCGCTCTCGTCGATGATGCCGGCGATCTTCCCGCCGTCCATGACCGGCAACTGCGAAACGTCGTGCAGCTTCATCCGGGCGAACGCCGCCGCCAGGGTTTCGCCGGGCTCGACGGTGACGACCGCGCGCTCGGCGTGCTTGCGGCCGATCAGGTCGCGCAGGTCGCCCGCCGGCTCGGTGCTCAGGAAGCCCTGATCGGCCATCCAATAGTCGTTGTAGGCCTTCGAGAGATATTTGGCGCCGCTGTCGCAGACCAGCGTCACGACCCGTTTCGGTTCTGTCTGTTCGCGGCAGTAGCGCAACGCCGCCGCGATCAGCGTGCCCGACGACGTGCCGGCAAAGATGCCGTCTTTCAGCAGCAGGGTCCGGATGGCCGCGAATGCCTCGGAATCCGGGATGGAATAGGCCCTGCCCGCCAGGCCGAGATCCGCGACCGGCGGGACGAAATCCTCGCCGATCCCTTCGACCAGCCACGCGCCGGGCTCGTTGCCGAGCGTCCCGCTGGTGACATAGTCGGCCAGGATCGACCCTTCGGGATCGGCCAGCACCATCTCCGTTTTCGGCGAGTGCGCGGCCATGAACCGGCCGATGCCGGTGATCGTTCCGCCCGAGCCGACGCCGCACACGACGGCGTCCACATCGCCGCCCATCTGCTCGAATATCTCCGGCCCCGTGCCGGTCTCGTGCGCTGCGGGGTTTGCCGGATTGCCGAACTGGTCGGCCCACCAGGCGCCGGGGATTTCCTTTACCAGGCGGGCCGCGACATCCTGGTAATAGTCCGGATGGCCCTTGTTGACGTCGGAGCGGGTCAGGCGGACATCGGCGCCCAGGGCCTTGAGATGAAAGATCTTCTCCTGGCTCATCTTGTCCGGCACGACCAGAACGCAGCGGTAGCCCCGAAGCACGCCGATCAGGGCGAGGCCGAGACCGGTGTTGCCCGCCGTCGCCTCGATGATCGTGCCGCCGGGCTTGAGCTGGCCGGCGTCCTCGGCGGCGCGAATCATCGAGAGGGCGACCCGGTCCTTGATCGAGCCGCCCGGATTCTGGCTCTCCAGCTTGAGGAACAGGCGGCACGGCCCGGTGTCGAAGCACGCGGCCTCGACCAGCGGCGTGTTGCCGATCAGGTCGAGAACGGAAGTAACGGGCGCGGGGGCTTCGGGCATGGGACCGGTGGCGGCGGAGTCTCCTGGCCCGCTACTTAGCAAGGCGGCCGCAGCGGGGAAAGCCGAGCCGTCAAACGCGCCCTGTGAGGCCGTGTCGCAGCATTTCGGCCGCCTGCCGGTGGTAACTGTCCGGCCTGACGGTTTCGGTTCGGAGAGCCGGTGTGAGCGCCGACGACACGCGCATCTATCTGTTCGACACCACGCTGCGGGACGGCGCCCAGACCCGGGGCGTCGATTTTTCGGTGCGCGACAAGACGACGATCGCCGAAGCCCTGGATACGCTCGGCGTCGATTACATCGAAGGCGGCTGGCCGGGCGCCAACCCGACCGACGACCTTTTCTTCGAGGCGCCGCCGGCCCTGAAGACGGCGAAATTCACTGCCTTCGGGATGACCCGCCGGCCGGGGCGTAGCGCGGAGAACGATCCGGGGCTGACCGCCATCCTGACGACGAAGGCGCGCACCGTCTGCATGGTCGGCAAGACCTGGGATTTTCACGTCGATATCGCCCTCGAAACGACGCCCGGGGAAAACATCGCGATGATCGCCGAGAGCATCGCCCTGGCGACGCGGCGGCTCGACGAAGCGATGTTCGATGCCGAGCATTTCTTCGACGGCTACAGGGCCAACCCGCAGTTCGCCCTGGATTGCCTGAAAGCCGCCTACGACGCCGGCGCGCGCTGGATCGTGCTGTGCGATACCAATGGCGGCGCCCTGCCGGACGAGGTCTACCGCGTCGTCTCCGAGGTTGCGCGGCATATCCCCGGCTCGCATCTCGGCATCCACGCCCATAACGATACCGAGAACGCCGTCGCCAATTCGCTGGCCGCGGTCGAGGCGGGGGCGCGGCAGGTCCAGGGCACGATCAACGGGCTGGGCGAGCGCTGCGGCAACGCCAACCTGATCTCCCTGATCCCGACCCTGGCGCTGAAGACGGACTACGAGACCGGCATTGCGCCGGCGCAGCTCGAACGGCTGACCTCCGTGTCCCACATGCTCGACGAACTGCTCAACCGCAGCCCGGACCGCAGCCAGGCCTATGTCGGCGAAGGCGCGTTCAGCCACAAGGGCGGGCTGCACGTCTCGGCCGTCCAGAAGGACCCCCGGACCTACGAGCATATCGACCCGGCCCTGGTCGGCAACCGGCGGCATATCGTGGTATCGGATCAGGCCGGCCGCTCGAACGTCCTGGCGCGGCTGGCCGATGCCGGGATCGAGATCGCCGCCGACAACCCGAAGATCGGCCGGCTGGTCGAGGACGTGAAGGCGCGAGAGCACGACGGTTATGCCTATGACGGCGCCGAGGCGAGTTTCGAACTGCTGGCCCGGAAGCTGCTGCAGGGCCTGCCGAAATTCTTCACCATGGAGAGCTTCCGGGTCGAGACCGAGCGCCGCTACAACGCGCGCGGCAGCCTGACCACGGTGTCCACCGCCGTGACCAAGCTGGATGTCGGCGGCGAGCCTTTCCTGGAAGCGGGCGAGGGCAACGGGCCGGTCGACGCGCTGGACGACGCCATGCGCAAGGCCCTGCTGCGCGCCTATCCCGAACTCGCCGATATGCGCCTGACCGACTACAAGGTGCGCATCCTGACGCCGCAGGAGGGCACCGCCGCGGTGACGCGGGTGATGATCGAATCGACCGACGGCAGCGGCCTGCGCTGGTCGACCGTCGGGATTTCGGCGAACATCATCGAAGCCTCCTACGAGGCGCTGCGCGACGCGATCTACTGGAAGCTGCTGCGCCACGCCGACAGCCGCAACGGGAATGGCCGATAGCGAACCCCCCGCGATCATCCTGGTCGAACCGCAACTTGGCGAGAATATCGGTACGGCCGCGCGCGCCATGATGAATTGCGGCCTGTCCGACCTGCGGCTGGTCAATCCGCGGGACGGCTGGCCCAGCGAGACCGCCGTTACGGCCTCTTCCGGCGCCGAACCAATTCTGGAAACGGCCCGGCTTTATGAGTCTGCCGCTGCGGCGCTGGACGGCCTGCACCATGTCTATGCGACGACCGCCCGGCCGCGCGACATGAACAAGCCGGTGCTCGGCCCGCGCGAGGCCGGCATCGCGATGCGCCGGGCCGAAGCGGCGGGCGCGCGCAACGGCATCCTGTTCGGCAAGGAATCCAAGGGGCTGCACAACGACGACGTCGTCCTGGCCGGCACGATCATCGAGGCCCGGCTCAATCCGGCGCACACGTCGCTCAACCTCGCCCAGGCCGTGCTGCTGGTCGGCTGGGAATGGTGGAGCGCCGGTCCGGCGGCAGCGGAAGCGGCCAGGCCGGGTTCGGGTGCCGGGACGCCCGACGGGCCGGCGCTGCAAAGCGATCTGCTCAACATGTTCGCGCATCTCGAAGGCGCGCTCGACGAGGCCGGTCATTTCATTCCGGCGGAGAAACGCCCGGTCATGGTGCGCAACCTGCGCAACATCTTCCACCGGGCGGAGCTGACCGATTCGGAAGTCCGCGGCCTGCGCGGCGTCATCGAATCCCTGTCGCGGGAACGCAAGCGCCGGCGGTAGGGCGCTTCGCCCGGGATGCGCTGCCTGCCCTTTCCGTCATTTCGACCGGAACCCCGGATTCAATCGGCAACGTTACACTTGCCGTACCAAATCCGGGGAGAGTAAAATGAATTTACCATTGGTGCGAGCGTTTGACGGCTCGCCATTAGCGGGGCGGCGGCTCGTGCGCGTTGTCTACTTGGATGAAAGCGGCACTTCAAGGAAGGAGCCGTTGGCCGTGGTCGCTGGCGTTATCGTTGACGGCGACCGCCAGATGATCGCTGTTGAAGAACATCTGGCATATCTAGTTAGAAAGCATATACCGGAAGCGGATCGAGACAGTTTTTTCTTTCACGCCACTAACATTTGGAGTGCAACGAAATACTTTAAGGATCGTGATGTGTGGCCTCTTGATCGTCGGCTCGAAACTTTGCTCGACCTAATCGAGACCCTCGGAAGATTCGACCTGCCGGTTGTTTATGGCGATTGCCCGCGCGACGAACTAATTGCGACGCCGCCAGATGTTACTATTAACGAACGAGGGCGTGACGCTGTTGTCCACTCTCTTGCATTTTTCCAGTGTGTGTGTGTGGTTGAAAAAGTACTAAGAGACATTTGGCCCGACGAAATCGCGCTCCTTATTGCGGAAGATCGCCCTGAAGTTAAGAAAGTTGTACGTGACGTTCAGTTATGGGCGCAAAATAAAACCTTATCACGCCGCGGCTGGCACAGGAAGTATTTACCCCTTCGCCACATTCGGGATACGGTGCATTGGGCAGAAAAGAAACAATCTCCGCTTCTTCAACTAGCGGATATCTGTGCCTTTGTCATAAGGGGCCACTTAATCAATCATCCTCATAATCCGCCGCTATACGACAAACTGTCTCCTATGATGGTTGCACATCCGAAGACCGATTACCAATAGACTATCGGCGTCTTGGGTATTAAGGAAAGTCCCGGCTCAGTAAACGTTTGCCGACGGATGATCGTTAGCAGCCATCGATAATGCCCAACTCAAGGTTGGCCAGCCGCTTCTTGGTATCCCGGAGGGCGCGCGCCGTTGCCTCAAGTTCCTCATGGGAGGGGCTGGACATGGGGCGCTCGACGCCGTCGCCTTCGGCCTCAAACCAAGCGATCCATTTCCGAAGCGTTCGGAGGTGCTGCGCCGCGTCGCACTGTGCAGTCTTCAGATCCTGCTCGGTCTCCGCTCTCAGGCGAATCAAGCGGCCAACGGCCATATCCCTTTCATCGTCTGTCATGGGCGGCAATCTCTGCGAGGGCTTTGTCCAGTACCTCAGCGTCGCCATCTGCCTCGACCTCTTTGGCGGTTTCGATAAACCGTCTGTATTGTTCGGGATCGTCGGGCTTCGGGCGCGGCTTCGGTGTGGGTTTCTTGCTCATGGCGAGACAATACCCGACAGCCCTTCAGTCCTCAAGGACGAAGAAGAAAGCCATCTGCGGGTCTTGCGCCGGCAGCCGCGCCCATGCGCGCCAGTACCGGGTTTTCTCGTTCGGCGATCGCTTACGCGTTAGCTGTTTCGTAGGTGAGGCGCTTGCCACGGAAGCCCTTCAGCGCCGCCTCGGCGCGCGCCGTATCGTCCACACCCAAGCCCTCGCGGTTGCTGTACCGGAAATCGAACTCTGCCAAATAGCGATGCAGGTGCGCTTCGCTGACATGGAAATAGCAGCCGGTGATTCCGCGCTTCAGGATGCTGAAATAGTTCTCGACGGTATTGGTGTGCGCGTCTCCGCGAACGTATTCCTTGGCCTTATGGTTCACATGCTCATGGGCGAAATCCCGGCCCATGTGGCGATACTGGCCTGCGTCGTCGGTGTACAGTTTCGATTTGCCGTCAACCTGGCCCACCAAGATCGGCCGCAGATTAGCGGCGGTGACGCTGGCAACGTGCATGGAGCGGACGCGGCCGTTGCGCTCGACCAAGGACAGGACGGTTTCCTTGCCCCAACTGCCGCCGAGGCGGACATTGGCGCGCTTGCTGCGATGGCGGTTCTTTTCCTTGCCGCCGATAAAGGTTTCGTCGGCTTCGACGGCCTTGCCTTCGCCACCCAGCCGTCCAAGCGACCCGTCTTTCATGGCCTCGCGGATACGATGGGTCAGGAACCAAGCGGTTTTCATGCTGCACTTAAGCATCCGCTGTATCTGTCGGGTCGAAATACCCTTTTTGCTGGCGCACATCAGATGAATGACCTGCAACCACATGTGTAAGGGCAGGTGCGACGACTCGAAGATCGTCCCGATCCTGACGGTAAACGGCTTCCGGCAGGCGTAGCACTTGTGCAATCCCTTCCGGGTCGTCTTGCCCTTCAACCTGCGGATATGATCGCCCGTAGCGCCGCAGCGCGGGCAATAGGGGCCGTCCGGCCACAGGGTCTTTTCAACGTATGAGAAAGCCGCATCTTCGTTGTGGAAGTGAGGGGCGGAAAGGATTGAACGGGCCATAGGTGACTACCTCCTGACCCTAATATGGGGTTATTTTTGGTATGTCAAGTGTAACACTGCCGATTCAATCCGGGGCGGAGCGGAGAAATCCTTTTCCTTCGGCGCGCCGGTCCCGGCATCGCGGGTGAAAGATTTCTCCACTCGCTTCGCTCGGTCGAAATGACGGGAAGGAGGGTAGGCGCTCCGGTCGAAACGACAGACAGAGGAACCGCCTCCGGCGGACACGAAGCGTCAAACCGGAACAAGACCCGCCGCGTTACTCCCCTTCCGGGTACAGCACCATCTGGGTCTGGGTAACCAGCGCCGCCAGCTTGCCGTTCTCGCCGGTCAGCCTTGTCTGCCAGACCTGGGTCGTGCGGCCCTTGTGCAGCGGCGTCGCTTCGGCGGTGAGCGTCGAGCCGACCGGGATCGCCCGGAAGAAGTTGGTCTTGCTCTCGATGGTGGTGGTGCGCGCGCCGCGCGGCATGTTGGCGACCGTGCCGATGGCGCCGAGCGTATCCGCCAACGCCATGATCGCGCCGCCGTGCATGGCGTCTGCCGACGTGCTCAGCTCTGCGCGCGCCTCGACCTTTGCGACGACCCTGTCGGGATCGACATCGACCAGTTCGATTCCGAGGGTCCGCGCCATCGGGACGGTATGCTCGGTGAACAGCTTCGTCAGTTCGGCGCTCACGCCGCCAGTTCCTCTTCGACCCAGTCCAGCCGGTCCTGGCCCCACCACATCTTGTCGCCGACGAAGAAGGTCGGCGCGCCGAACACGCCTTTCCCGACCGCCTCCTCGGTGTTGGCGATCAGCCTGTCCTTCACGGCCTGCTGCTGGATGCCTTCGACATAGGCGCCGGCGTCCATGCCGGCCTCTTTGAGGGTCTCGACGATGACCGCCGGATCGCCGAGATTTTTCGCGTCGCGCCAGATGCCGTAGAAGATCGTGTCGTTGTAGAGATCCAGCTCGCCGCGCTGCTGGGCCAGAATCGCCCCGCGCATAAGGGGCAGCGAACTGAAGACGAAATAGGGATTGGACTTCAGCGGCACGCCGTATTTCCGCGCGTAATTAAGCATGTCGAAGAACATCCACTTGCCCTTGGGCTTGACGTTGACCGGCGTCTGGTTGCCGGTCGCCTTGAACACGCCGCCCAGCAGCATCGGCCGGTAATCGATCGTGGCGCCGGTGCGCGCGGCGATTTTCTTCAACTGCCAGTGGGCCAGGTAGGCCGTGGGGCTCTGCACGTCGTACCAGAATTCGACGGTCTTGCTCATGCGTGCGGTCTTTCCTTTTCTGCAGGCCTTTTCTGCGGGGCTACCAGGGTTCGGCCCAGGGCCGCATGTCCATCTCGAAGGTCCAGGCCGTCCGCCGCTGGCAATGGATCTGCCAGTACATTTCCGCGATATGGTCGGGCTGCAACAGGTTGTCGTCCCAGTCCCGCTCGGCGATCAGGTTCGGCATCAGTTCGCGGGTCCAGGGCGTGTCGATCGGGCCGTCGATCACGGTGTGGGCGACGTGGATGCCCTTCGGCCCCAGTTCGCGCGCCATCGCCTGGGCCAGCGCCCGCTTGGCCTGCATGGCGCCGGAGAAAGCGGCGAAGCCGGCGGCGCCGCGGACGCTCGCCGTAGCGCCGGTGAAGACGATCGTGCCGCGGCCCCGAGGCACCATCCGTTGCGAGACCTCGCGGCCGAGCAGGAATGCGCTGAAGGCCGCCATTTCCCAGACCTTGTAATAGACCCGGGAGGTCGTCTCGCCGATATCGAAGCGCACATTGGCGCCGATATTGTGAACGCAGACCTCGATCGGGCCGACGGTGCCCTCGATCGTGTCGACGAGTTCGACGACCGCCTCTTCCTTGCGGGCGTCGGAGGCGAAGGTGTGGATTTTGGCGCCGAGCGCTTCGATGTCGGCGGCCAGGTCCTTCAGGCCGTCCGCCCGGTCGCGCCGGGTCGCGCAGATGGTAAAGCCCTCGCGGGCGAAGCGCCGGGCGATGGCGCTGCCGGTCGCCACCCCGGCGCCGACGATCAGGGCGACGCCGGATTGGGCGGCTTGGGGGCCGCCGGCCTGCGGATCGGTCATGGTTCCTCCGCTGCGTAATGGAAGCGCGGCGGAGAGTAGGGGCCGCCGCCGGCCGGATCAACCGGCCGGCGGCGCTGCGTCAAGCCGCATGCGCGGGGCGCAGGGCGGGCGTCAGTAGGAGAGCGGCCTGGTCAGCGTCTTCCAGCGCGCGTTCTCCACGACGGCCAGGTAGGCGTCGGTCGAACCCTGGTGGTCGTTCGGACCGAAGGTGAGCGGCGGGCCGCCGAGCGTCATCTCGAAGCTCTTGATGCTCTCCATCGCCTTGATGAAGCCGTCGGTCGTCAGGTTCCTGCCGGCGCGTTTCAGGGCCTCCAGGAACAGAATGCCGCTGCCGTAGCCGAGCTGGGCCGCGCCGTTGTGCGGTTTGCCGGCGTATTTCTGGTAGGCGTCGGCCCACGCCTTGTGGTCCGGGTTGGTCGTGTCCGGATAGATCATCTCGAAGGATGTCATGGCGTAATAGCCGTTCATCAGGCCCTTCTTGAAGCCCGAGACGATCAGGTCGTAGGTCGCGATGTTGCCGACGAAGGTCGTCTTCCAGCCAAGTTTCTTCGCGGTCAGGAACGGGCCGATGGTGTCGGTGATGATCGTTCCCATCATGGTGACCTGGCAGCCCGCCTTGCGCAGCTTGGTGATCGCGCCGACGAAGGACTTTTCGCGCGGGCTGTGCGCGGACTCGCCGGCGAGCTTCAGCTTCAGCGCCTTCAGCTCATCGTTCACCGCCTGGGAGATTTCGCGCCCGTAGTCCGTGTCCTGGTACATGGCGCAGACTTTGTTGAAACCTTTTTCCTTGACGAAATAGTTCGTCGCGGCGCGCATCTGGTCGTAGTAGCTCGCGAAAGCCAGGAACTTCATCTTGTGAAAGGGGTCGATCATCTGCCGGGACGCCGTGAACGGCACGAAATTCGGCACGTTCGCCTTGATCTGGCGCGGCAGGACGGCGTTGTTCATCGGCGTGCCCAGCGCGCCGACCATCGCAAAGATATTGTCGCGGTTGAGCAGCTTGTTGGCGGCCTGGACGGCCTTCGGCACCTGGTAGCCGTGGTCCTCGACGATAAACCTGATCTTGCGGCCGTGGACGCCGCCTTTCGCGTTCGCTTCATCGAACGCCATCCGCGTGCCGGTGGTGGCGCCGACGCCCCAGGGCGCGACCGGGCCGGTGAGCGCCGTATGGCTGCCGACGACGACTTCCTTGTCGGTCACGCCGCGGGTCTGCGCGGTGGCGCCGGCGGAGGCGACCAGCGCGACGCCGGAAACACCGGCCAGCAACGCTTTCATCCTGATTTTCATGATGTTTCTCCCTGTGGCAGGCTTGTTCAGGAGCGGGCGGCGCAACGGTTCGCTCGGCCGGATTTCGCCGCACGGTCTGCGGTTTTCAGGTTACGCCGCCTCATACATCGAGTCGATCAATTCCTTGTATTTGGCGCTCACGAAACTGCGCTTGAGTTTCATGGTCGGCGTCAGCTCGTCGTCCTCCGGCATCAGCACCTGTTCGATCAGCCGGAAGGCCTTGATCTGCTCGACCCGGGCGAAATCCCGGTTCACGGCGTCGATCTCGGCCTGGATCAGCCGCTGCACCGCATCGGCGCGGCACAGGCTGGCGTAATTCGAGAAGGGCACGTTGTTGTCCTGCGCGAATTTCATCACCGTGTCCTCGTCGATCATCACGAGGCAGGACAGAAATTTGCGCTGGTCGCCGACGATAACCGCGTCGGCGATATAGGGCGAGAATTTCAGCTGGTTCTCGATTTCCGACGGCGTCACATTCTTGCCGCCGGCCGTGATGATGATGTCCTTGATGCGGTCGGTGATGCGGAAATAGCCCTGGTTGTCGACCGAGCCGACGTCGCCGGTGTGCAGCCAGCCGTCGACTACGGTTTCCGCCGTCTTTTCCGGGTTGTTCAGGTAGCCCTTGAAGACGTGGGGCCCCTTGATCAGGATCTCGCCGCGCTCGGAGATTTTCACTTCGGTGTTCGGCAGGGCCAGGCCGACGGTGCCGACCTTGAATTCGTCGGGCCGGTTGCTCGTGGCGACCCCGGTATTCTCGGTCTGGCCGTACAGTTCCACCATGTTGATGCCGAGGGCGAGATACCAGCGGATCAGGTCCGGCGAGATCGGCGCCGCGCCGGTGGCGGTCCAGCGCGTGCGGCGCAGGCCGATCATGGTCTTGACGTTGTTCAGCACCAGAAATCCGGCAATCGCGTAAAGCAGGCGGTCCCGGACGCCCGGCGCCGTGCCCTCGATCCGGTGTTCGGCCATGCGCATGCCGACGCCGATCGCCCAGTCGTACAGTCGCTTGCCGGTCCAGGTCGCGTCCTGCATCCGGATCGTGAAGGTGGAATAGAATTTTTCCCACACGCGCGGCACGGCAAACAGGTAGTGCGGCGCCACTTCGCGGACGTTTTCCGCCACGGTTTCGGGGCTTTCGGCGAAATTGACGACCGTCTTGTAGGCGATCGACAGGAACATCGAGAAGCCGCGCTCGGCAATATGGCACAGGGGCAGGAACGCCAGCTGGTTGTCGCCCTCGCGGAAGTGCAGCATCGCGTTCGCGTTGCTGACCTGGAAGATGACGTTCCGGTTGGAGATCATGGCGCCTTTCGGCGGGCCGGTCGTCCCGGACGTATAGACCAGGATCGGCGTATCGTCCGGCGCGGAGCCGTCGATCCGTTCGTCCCAGGCGGCCGGGTTGTCGCGTCCGAATTGCCGGCCGAGTTCGAGCAGCTCGTCCCAGCTCATGGTCATCGGATCGTCGAAATCCCGCAGGCCTTCGAGATCCATGATGATGACCTTCCGCAGCGTGGGCACCCGGTCCCGGACCTGGAGGTACTTGTCGAGCTGCTCCTCGTTCTCGACGAACAGGAAGGCCGAGCTTGAATCGTTGACGATATATTCGAGTTGCTTGGCCGAATCCGTCGTGTAGACGCCGCTGCTCGACGCGCCGGCGCAGATCGCGCCCAGATCGGCGAACATCCATTCCTTGTTGGTTTCGGACAGGATCGAGACGACGTCGCCGCGCGCCAGCCCCATCGCCATCAGGCCCTGGCCGGCGTTGCGGGCCGCCTCGCCATAGTCCGCCCACGAGATCGAGCGCCAGATGCCGAGGTCCTTCTCGCGCATTGCGACCTTGCCGGCCTCTCCCGTGTAGCGCTTGCGGAACAGTCCGGGCAGCGTATCGCAGCCGTCGAAGACGATGCTCTCTGGTGTCGTCGTACCGGTTGGGCCGTCCATGTCGTCCTCGTCTGTCGTCCTCGTCCGCCGCGCCGGCTCAGCGCCAGGTTTTCTTGCGGCGCCAGCGTTTCTTGCCGCGCACCGCGTCTTTCTTGACGCCGAGATAGAACTCCTTGATGTCGTCGCTCTCGAGCAGGCGGCCGCATTCGTCGTCCATCACGATGCGCCCGAGTTCCAGCACATAGCCGTAATTGGCGGTCTGCAGGGCCATGTTGGCGTTCTGCTCGACCAGCAGCATCGTCACACCCTGTTCCTCGTTCAGGCGCCGCACGATCCCGAAAATCTCCTTGACCAGGATCGGCGACAGGCCGAGCGACGGTTCGTCGAGCAGCATGAGCCGGGGACGCGCCATCAGGGCCCGGGCGATGACGAGCATCTGCTGCTGGCCGCCGGAAAGATAGCCGGCCTGCTGTTCCGACCGCTCCTTCAGGATCGGGAAGTAGCCGTAGACCATGTCCAGGTCTTCGGCGACGGCCGGACGGTCGGAGCGGGCGAAGGCGCCCATCAGCAGGTTCTCGCGCACCGTCAGGAAGGGAAACACCTCCCGGCCCTCGGGGACATGGGCGATGCCGCGGCGCGCCACCCAGTCCGGGTCGCGGCCCTGGATTTCGGCGCCTTCGAAGGTCACGCTGCCCTTTTGCGGGTCCATGACGCCGCTGATCGTCTTCAGGATCGTCGTCTTGCCGGCGCCGTTGGCGCCCAGGACGGTGACGATCCGGCCTTTCGGCACGTCGAGGCTGACGCCGCGGATCGCCATGATCGGGCCGTAGTAGGTCTCAATATTGCGTACGCTCAACAGGGGGTCGGGCAGGGCTTCGGCCATCGCCTCAGGCTCCCAGATAGGCGCGCAGCACATCGGGGTGGTTCTGGACCTCGTCCGACGTGCCTTCGGCGATGGTCCGGCCGTCGTTCATCGCCATCACCCGGTCGGAAACCTCCGTCACCAGCGACATGTCGTGTTCGACCATGAGGATCGCGATTCCCAAGTCGTTCTTGATGTCGTCGATCCAGAAGGCGACGTTTTCCGTTTCCTCGACGCTGAGGCCCGAGGCCGGCTCGTCGAGCAGCAGCAGCTTCGGTTCGGTGCACAGCGCGCGCGCCAGCTCGACGACCTTGCGCACGCCATAGGGCAGGTTGGCGATATACTGCTCGCGGTAGGGCTGGAGATCGAGGAAGTCGATCACCTCCTCGACCTTCTCGCGATGCTCGTATTCGGCCCGGCGCACCTTCGGCAGGAAGGCCAGTTCCTCGAACACGTTGGTCCGGCTCTTGCAGTGGCGCCCGACCAGCAGGTTGTGCAGCACGGTCGCGTGCTCGAACAGTTCGATATTCTGGAAGGTCCGGGCGATGCCGAGGCCGGCGATCCGGTGCGCCGGCATTTCGGTGATGTCCTCGCCGCCGAAGCGGATCCGGCCCTCGGTCGGGTCGTAGATCCGGCTGATCAGGTTGAAGATCGTCGTCTTGCCCGCGCCGTTCGGGCCGACGATCGTGTAGACCTCGCATTCGCGCACCTCGAACGACACGCTGTCGACCGCGGTCAGGCCGCCGAAGCGGATCGTAAGATCGTCGGCCGACAGAACCGCACTCACCGCATCCGCTCCGTCTTCAGGTAGGCCTTCTGACGCCGGAACGTCGCCTTGCGGTAGACCGGGAAGATATCGAAGAACAGCTTGATCTTGCGCCAGCGGCCGTAGATGCCCATCGGCTCGAACAGGATGAAGGCGACCAGGATCAGGCCGAAGATGCCGGGCTCCAGGCCGGGCTGGTGGCCGATCGACGGCGGCAGGTAATCCTTCATGATCGTGATCGCCTGGGGCAGCAGGATCACGACCAGCGCGCCGAGAATCGCCCCCTGCAGGGAGCCGAGCCCGCCGACGACGATCATCAGCAGGAAGGTGATCGAGATGATCAGGTTGAAACCGTCGGGCGCCAGATATTGCAGCTTGTGGGCGAACAGGGCGCCGCCGAGGCCGGTGATCGCGGTGCTGATTCCGAAGGCGGTGATCTTGGTCCGGGCGATGTTGACGCCCATGCTGCGCGCCGAGACCTCCGAATCGCGCACGGCGACCATGGCCCGGCCGGTCGGGCTGCGCAGAAGGTTGGCGCACAGCGCCAGCACCAGGATCAGGATCGCCAGGGCGACATAGTAGAAGTCCCAGCTGTCCGGGTTGAACTGGTAGCCCATAAGGGAGGCCGGTTCGACCGCCTTGCCGTCGAACCCGCCGGTGACCGATTTCCACGACTTCAGGATCTGCTCGAGCACGATGGACAGCGCCAGCGTCCCGATGGCGAGATAGATGCCCGTCATGCGCAGGAGCGGGATGGCCAGCAGGAAGCCGACGATGCCGGTGAAGACGGCGGCGATCGGCATGGCGACGAGGAAGGCGATGTCGAAGGTGGCGAGCAGCCAGGCCTGGGCGTAGGCGCCGATGCCGAAAAAGGCGGCGTGACCGAGGCTGACCTGGCCGGTGAAGCCCACCAGCAGCATCAGGCCCAGCCCGGCGATGGCGAAGCTGATCGCCTGGGTCAGCTCGGAGATTTCGAAATTGCCGAGATAAAGCGGCGCGGTGACCGCGGCGATGAACAGGAAGCCGTAGGATTGCCAGTAGCCCGCATGCTTGAAAAAGCGGACGTCCTGGTCGTAGTCGGTCTTGAAGACGAATCGCATGGGCCGGCTACACCTTCTTGCGCTGGATCTGCGCAAACAGGCCGTCGGGCCGGATCAGCAATACGACCAGCAGGATGATGAAGCCGGAAATCGGCGCGATGCTGCGGGCGTATTCGCCGGGCAGGTAGGCCTGGGCCAATTGCTCGGTTATGCCGATGATGAGGCCGCCCAGAACGGCGCCGGGCAGGCTGCCGAAGCCGCCGATCACCGCCGCCGCAAAGGCCGTGATCGCCAGAAAGCCGACGTCGGGATCGAAGGTGGCGATCTTCGGCGCCAGCAGGATGCCGGCGATGCACGAAACCGCGGCGCTGATGCCCCAGATCAGCGAAATCACATACTTGACCGGGATGCCCATATAGTAGGCCGCAAGCTGGTTCTGCGACGACGCCTGCATCGCGACGCCGATCCGGGTGAAGCGGAAAAAGGCATAGAGCGCGCTGACCAGAACGACGGTGCCGAGGATGATCGCCAGTTCGGCGACGTCGAGGACCGTCCGGCCGGTCTCGTTCTCGTCGATCGTGATGACCATGCCGCCGTAGGGCGTGTCGAAGGAAACCGGATCGGCGCCCCACACGCCGCCGGCGACCGACCGGAAGATGAACCCCACGGCGATCGTCAGGATGATGACGGCAAACTGGGGCTGGCCGATGATCCGGCGCAGCACGGCTGCGTCGAGGAGGAAACCGAACAGACCCGTTATCGCGATGCCGATAAGCGCGCCGAGCCACCAGGGAAAGCCGGCGATCGCGATCAGCGTGAAGGCCGCGAACATGCCGAGCATCATGATGTCGCCCTGGGCGAAATTGACCTGCTCGGTCGCCTTGTAGATCAGCACGAAGCCGAGCGCGATCAGGCCGTAGACACAGCCTTGCGCAATTCCGGCAACCAGAACCTGGATCAGTTCCAAACAAGCGCCTCCCGATACGGCCGCCGCGGCGTTGTCGGGCCCGCCGGTGCAGCGCGCGCAATTAAGCCGAGGCCACCGGCACTGTCTAGGGCAGTTTCGGGGGCAGCGGAGCGGCCAACGGGATTGTGACTACGGCTTTGCCGCCGGCGCCTTCCGGAATCCCGGACGCTCGTCGAACGGGTGGCCGAATGCGGCTTCGTAGTCGGCTTCGTCCCAGATGCCGATCAGGATGTTGCGCGGTTCCCCGCCGGCGATCCGGTCGAGTTCGGCATGGGTCTTCGTGGTGCGTGCGTGGAAGCGGGTGGCCCACTCCAGGATCGCTTCGGTCATGCGGGCGCGGACCTCGGCATGGTCCGGGTCGCCGCCCAGATCGACCAGTTCCTTCGGATCGTTCTCCAGATCGAACAGGATCGGCCGGTGCGCCTTGCACCAGACGAATTTCCAGCGCGCATCGCACACCATGACGAGCCGGGAGTCGTTCGCATGTTCGCCCAAGGCAACACGGGCCGGGCGGGTGGCATAGTCGTATTCGGCGAAGGCGTATTGCCGCCACGGTGCCGCCGCGCCGCGCAGAAGCGGCGACAGCGAGCGGCCTTCGAGGATATGGGGCAGCTCCGGGCCGCCGAAATATTCCAGGAAGGTCGGGACCAGGTCGATCCCTTCGACGAGGGCGCTGCTGGCGCTGCCCCGGGTCGCGTCCGCCTCCGGGCGGGGATCGTAGAGAATGAGCGGCGTGCGGATCGACGGCTCGTGGAACAGGTCCTTTTCGCCCATCCAGTGGTCGCCCAGATAGTCGCCGTGATCGGAGCAGAACACGATCATCGTGTTCTCCATCAGGCCCTTTTCCTCCATCCAGGCGAACAGCCGGCCCAGTTCGTCGTCGATCTGCTTGACCAGGCCCATATAGGCCGGGATGACCGCGCGCCGGACCTCGTCGCGCGCCATCGTCTGGCAGATGCGCGAATCCTGATAGGCCCGGTAGAGCGGATGGTCGGTCTGCCGCTCGGCGTTGGAGCGCACCGCCGGCAGGATATCGTCGGCGCTGTACATGTCGTGGTAGGGCGCCGGCGCGATATAGGGCCAGTGCGGCTTGATGAAGCTGAGATGGAGCAGCCAGGGCCGATCCGGCTCTCTTGCTTCCGCTTCCGCCATGAACTCCATGGCGCGGTTCGTCATGTAGGCGGTTTCGGAATGCTCGGCCGGGATGCGCGCGGGCAGGCCGGAGTTCTTCAGCAGCCAGCCCGAGAGAATCTCGCCGTCCGGCCCCTCGCCGGAATTGGCCCATTCCTCCCACGGATTGTCGGCCTCGAAGCCGAGCCGGCGCAGATATTCGTTGTAATCCGGCGCCTTGTCGACCGAGGCGAAGGGGTGCAGCCCGTCATCGCGCTCGAACGGCTCGAAGCCGCATTCGGCGATGCTGCGCCCGATCGGCGAGTCCGGGTCGATGCCGAAGCGCGCCATTCCCTCCCGGTCGGGAACCATGTGGGTCTTGCCGACCAGGGCGCAGCGCACGTCCAGGTCGCGCAGATGGTCGCCGAGCGAGGGTTCGCCGACGCGCACCGGAAAACCGTTCCATGTCGCGCCGTGGGACCGGCAGTAGCGCCCGGTGTAGTAGCTGGCGCGCGACGGGCCGCAGAAGGGCGACTGGACATAGGCGCGGTCGAAACGGACGCCGCGCGCGGCGAGCGCGTCCAGATGCGGCGTGTCCAGCGTCGGGTGCCCGGCGCAGGACAGATAGTCGAACCGCAACTGGTCGGCCATGATCCACAGGACGTTGCGTTTTCCGCTCATGGGCGCCCTTCGGGTCGGTCGTCGGGAAACGTGGCAGGGCCGGCAATCGCACCTTCGGCCGGGAAGGGCAAGGGCGCGTATGGCGCCGGTCCCCGACCGGTTCGGCAAATGAGAAGAGTCGAGCCGGCCGGTCGTGTGTAGGTTTGAAAGAACAGAGTGTGCGGCGGCACGAAAACGCTCGCCCCTCCGCGCCCCGCCCCGTCATTTCGACCGGAGCGGCGCAGCCGCCCCCTACCCGTCATTTCGACCGGAGCGGCGTTGCCGCGCAGCGGAGAAATCTTTCCAGATCAGTGCCTTGGACCGGGCTCCGCAGGTGAAAGATTTCTCCGCTCCGCCCCGGATGAATCCGGGGCTGCGGTCGAAATGACGGATAAGGGATCGGCTCCGGCCGATGCTGAAATCCAAACCGGTGCACGACCGGGCCGGCCGGTGACTTGTAAATTTATATTACATGTTGTAAATAATGCGGGTTCAGTTTTCCTTTCGACCGGAGGCGTTATGGCCGATCGCATCGGAACCGGAACCCGGAACCCGCCGATCCATGCCGAGGTGCTCGCCGCGGCGCAACTCTTGTGCGGGACGGCGGATTGGACATTCAGGCTTGTCGATGTCGTTCGCGCTCTTTCCCACCTGAACGAACGCTCGGTCCGCACGCATGTCGCCAGCCGGTGTTGCGAGAACGCGCCGGAGAATCATGCCCACCGCTGGCCTTATTTCCGCCGGGTGCGCAGGGGCGTCTACGAGATCCTGCCGGCGTATCGCGGAAGCGCGCCCGGCGGCCCGGTAACCTATGACCGGTCCGCAACCGGCGACCGAACGGGCGATCCGCTCACAGCGCGCGATTCGGCGCAAAGCGAGGGCATGTCGGCGATCCACGCCGTCGTCGCAGAGAGCGAGGGATGGTTCGTCGTCGAATGCCTCGAAGTCGCGGTCGTAACGCAGGGCCGGTCGCTCGATGAAACGCTGGCGAACCTGCGAAGCGCGTTGGCGCTCCATCTCGACGAGGAAGAACTTGCGCGGACCGGCCTCTCCCCGGCGCCGCGTCTCGTGGTCAGTTACGAAACCTCCGCCTTCGCTCCCGAATGGCGCGCCTGAGGCGGCTGACTTCGCGGGCGGTGCTGCGCATCCTCCGCGGCTTCGGTTTCGAGATCGTTTCGATCCGTGGCAGCCACGCCAAGCTGGTGCGGGTGACGGCATCGGGGCAACGGCAGGTGTTGACGGTTCCGGTCCACGCCGAATTGCAGGTCGGCACGATCCGGGCGATCTACCGGCAGGCTTCCCGGTTCATCGATAGCGCGGAATTACAGCGCAAATTCTATTCCGGTTGAGCCGCGGCAGCGCCCGGCGGTTTTGGGCCGGCGGCTATTTCCGGAACTCGATCTTCTGCACGACGATGTCGCGCAGCGGGCCGGTGACGGTCACCTTCAGGGCCCAGATGCCGTACATGTCCAGCTTCATCCGGAAGCCGTAGGCGCCGGGCGTGCCGGCCGGGGTTGCGGTCGACGCGCGGATATTGTGGGCGCCGGGCATGGTCGGCATGTCGGGTTTCACGGCCACCCTGGCGCCTTCGACAGGCTTCTCGCTCTTCTTGCCGCTCAGGTGCAGCATGCAGTCGTAGACCAGGCTCGTCTCGGTTTCCTTGCACTCGATCTTCACCGCGGCCCGCTCCTTCGCAAGAGCCGGGCCCGTCACAAGGGCGGCGGCGGCCAAACCCGCAAGAACGAATCTCATGATAAATCCTCCCTGCTGACGCCGAGATAGGCGTCGTGAAGACGGCGGTCGGCGGCCAGTTCGGCGGCCGTGCCCTGCAGGACGATCCGGCCGCTCTCCAGCACATAGGCGCGGTCCGCGATTTTCAGGGCCTGGCGCAGATTCTGTTCCACCAGCATGATCGTCAGACCGTCGGCGCGCAGCCGGCGAATGATCGCGAAGATTTCGCCCGCCGTCTTGGGCGCCAGACCGAGCGTCGGCTCGTCCAGCATCAGGAGGCGCGGCCGGGCGATCACGCCGCGGGCCAGCGCCAGCATTTGCGCCTGACCCCCGGAAAGTTCCGAGCCCGGCGCATCCAGCCGGTCCTGCAGGATCGGAAAAAGGGCGGCGACCTCGGCGATGGCGGCGTCAATCTCGTCGGCCGAACGCAGATAGGCGCCGAGGCGGAGGTTCTCGCGCACGCTCAGCCGGCCGAAGATCTGGCGGCCTTCCGGCACCTGGGTGATCCCGGCGGCGATGATCTCGTGCGGCGGGCGGCCGGCGATGTCCCGGCCCTCGAAACGGATCGTGCCCCCGGTCGGCTTCTCGATGCCCGAGATCGCCCGGAGGGTCGAGCTCTTGCCGGCGCCGTTGGCGCCGATCAGGGCGACGATCTCGCCCGCCGCGACGTCCAGGTCGATGCCCAGCACCGCCCTGATGTTGCCGTAGCTGACGGCGAGGCTGCGGACCTCAATCATCGCCGTCCTCGCGGCCGAGATAGACGTCGAGGACTTTCGGGTCGCTGAGCACGCGGCCGGGCGGGCCCTCGGCGATCTTGCGGCCGAAATCGAGCACGCACAGCCGGTCGCAGATTTCGGCGATCAGGTCCATCTTGTGCTCGATCACGATCAGCGTCCGTCCCGGCGCCGCCACCGTGCGGATCAGGTCGGCCATCTCGCGGGTTTCCAGCGGTGTCATGCCGCCGGCCGGTTCGTCGAGCAGCAGCAGCCGCGGCTGGCGGACCAGGGCCCGGGCGATCTCCAGCCGGCGCTGGTCGGGCAGGGGCAGGTCGCCGGCGAAGGTATCGCGCCGGGCGGCCAGGCCGGTCTGTTCCAGCAGCGCCTCGACCTCGCCGCGGCGCGCGCGCTCCTTGCGTCCGCCGACGGCGAGGATATCGCGCATCCCCATGCCGGGGCGCCGGTGCTGGGCCAGCCAGACATTGTCGAAGGCGCTCATATGCGGGACCAGGCGCAAATTCTGAAATGTGCGGGCGAGGCCCATTCCGGCGATGCGCTCGGGCCGGACACCGCCGATCGGCGCGCCGTCCAGGCGGATTTCCCCCGCGCTCGGCGGATAGACTCCGGTCAGCACGTTGAACAGGGTGGTCTTGCCGGAGCCGTTCGGCCCGATCAGCCCGAAGACTTCGCCTTCCTCGACACTGAGGTCGATCGCGTCAAGCGCCTCGACCGCGCCGAACCGCCGGCCGATCCCGCTAATTTCCAGCAGCGCCATGGGTTTCGGCCCGCCATCCGCGCAGCATCGTCCGCAGCCGGTGCACGCGGCGCTCGTCGAGGATCCCGCGCGGCATGAAGATCAGAAGGACGGCCACGAGTCCGCCGAACACGATCATCCGGTAGCCCTGGACCCATTCGACGGCTTCGAGAAACCCGACGTCGAGCAGCACGCCGAGGATCGGTCCGACCGCCGTGCCGAGGCCGCCGATCAGCCCGTAGGCGAGGCTGTGCACGCCGAGCATGACATCGAAATTCTCGGGATAAACGGTCGTCTGGATATGGGCGTAGAAGGCGCCGCCGATCGCCGCAATGGCGCCGGCAAGCCCCGCCACCAGGATCTTGTACCGCGTCACGTTGATGCCCTGGGTCTCGGCCAGCAGCCGGTCCGCCCCGATGGTCCGGACGATCGAGCCGAGGCGGCTGCGCTCCATCAGGAAGAAGAGAAGCAGCACGATGCCCAGCGAGCCGTAGATCATCCACAGGAAGTCGACCGGCTCGTATTCGTTGTCGAAGCCCCAGCGGATGTTGCCGAGCCCTTCCGAGCCGTTCGGGCCGACCGGTTCGCCGTCGACCTCGACCTGCCAGGTGGTCGCGACCAGGATCAGGCGGATCGTTTCCGCAAACGCAAGGGTCGCGATGGCGAAATAGAGGCCGCGCAGGCGCAGCGTCAGGCCGCCGACGAGGGCCGCCGCCAGCCCCGAAACGATCATGGCGAGCGGCAGGGCGAGCCAGAAGCTCATGCCGAACATGGCCGTCATGACCCCGGAGGCATAGGCGCCGATGCCGTAGAACGCCTGCTGGCCGAAGGAAATCTCGCCGCTGAGCAGAAGCAGATAGGCGGACAGCGCGATGAACGAAAATCCGCCGATATTGTTCAGCACCGTGATGACATGGTCGTCCATGACCCGGCCCTGCGCCTGTCGCCCTACACCCGCCTGAGCGCGGCCAGGTCGCGGGCCGCCGCCCCTTGCGCGAGCAGGCCGCCCGGCCGGAAGATCAGGAACACGAACAGCAGCATGAAGGCGGCGATGTCGCGCCAGACCGCGCCGGCATACCACTCCGCCTGTTTCTCGACGACGCCGAGCAGCAGCCCGCCGGCGATGGCGCCCGGCACCGATCCCATGCCGCCCAGCATCATGGCGATCAGCCCCTTGAAGGTCGCCTGCAGGCCGAATTTCGGCGTGATGACCTCTTCGGTCGCCATGATGAAGTAGCCGGCGACGCCGCCGATAGCCGACGCCAGGATGAAGGCGAGAAAGATCACCCGCCCGGTGTTGACGCCCATGAAGAGCGCGGCATCGGGATCCTCGGAGACCGCCCGCACTGCCAGACCGAAGCGCGTGCGGAAGAGCAGCTGGTGCAGCGCGAAGACGAGGAGCGCCGCGATGCCCAGCATGATCAGGTGCTCCTGGCGGACCGAAAGCTCTCCCAGCTCGATGAGCTCGAAATCGCCCAGCGCGGGAAATTCGTAGGTCCGGTCGGGAAAGGCGATGGTGACGGCCTCTTCGAGCTGCATCCAGACGGCGAAGCTCGAGACCATCGAGGCCACAGCCGCGCCCTTCTTGATCGCCCAGAAGCACAGGCGTTCGACATAGGCGCCGGCGATCACCGCGCCCAAGACGGTCGCCACCAGCACGGAGTACCAGCCGGCCTGGAACTGGAGGAACAGGAAGGTCCCGAAGAACACGCCGACCATGATCGACGGGCCGTAGGACAGGTTGAGGCGGCGCAGGACGCCGAAAATCAGCGTGAAGCCGATGGCAAGCAGGGCGTAACCCGAACCTACGGTAATGCCGTCGAGGGTGTTCTGGATGAAATCGAGAATCCGGTTTCTCCCCCGCCGGTTTCTCCCCGCCGGCTACTCCCCATCCCCCGGGGCTGCGCCCGCGCTATGTCTGTTCGGCCGACCCCAGATAGGCCCGCTGGATCACCTCGTCTTCCTCGAGGTCGCCGGGCGATCCGCCGAAGGTCACGCGGCCCTGTTCCAGCAGGTAGAAATGGTGGGCCACCTTGAGCGCCTGGTGGACATTCTGCTCGACGAGGAAGATCGACACACCTTCGGCGTTGAGATCGCGGATGATCCGGAAAATCTCCTCGACGATCAGCGGCGCGAGGCCGAGCGACGGCTCGTCCATCAGCAGCAGCTTGGGCCGGGCCATCAGGGCGCGGGCGACCGCCAGCATCTGCTGTTCGCCGCCCGAAAGCGTCCCGGCATGCTGCAACTGGCGCTCGTGCAAGCGCGGGAACCGTTCGAACATGTGCTCGATATCGTCTTCGATCTCGTTGTCCGAACGGCTGTAGGCGCCGGTGCGCAGATTGTCGTGAACCGTCATGTCCGGGAAGACCAGCCGGTTTTCCGGGACCAGGGCGATACCGCTCTGCACGATATGGCCGGGATCGCGCCCGGTGATGTTCCGCTCTTCGAACGTGATGTTCCCGCGGCGCGGCTTCAGCAGGCCGGAGACGGTCATCATCGTCGTGGTCTTGCCGGCGCCGTTCGGGCCGAGCAGGCAGGTGATCTTGCCAGGCGCAACGGAAAGGGAAACCCCTTTCAGCGCCTCGATCTTGCCGTAGGAGGTGACGATATCCGTGATCTCAAGCATCG
The DNA here is from genome assembly GCA_028819475.1 of Rhodospirillaceae bacterium. Taxonomy (NCBI): domain Bacteria; kingdom Pseudomonadati; phylum Pseudomonadota; class Alphaproteobacteria; order Rhodospirillales; family Rhodospirillaceae; species Rhodospirillaceae bacterium. The sequence continues at coordinate 44,775 of JAPPLJ010000065.1, read as the reverse complement.
GACCCGCCTTCGCCGGCGCCGAGATAGGCGTCCATCACGGCCTGGTTCTGTTGCACCTCCGCCGGAGTGCCCTCGGCGATCTTGCGGCCGAAATTGAGCACGGCAATCCGGTCCGTGACCTCCATCACCAGCTCCATGACATGCTCGACCAGCAGGATCGTGACGCCGCGGTCCCGAAGCACGCGCAGGCGCTCGTCCAGTTCCTTGACCTCTTCCAGGTTCATGCCTGCGGCCGGCTCGTCGAGCAGCAGGAATTTAGGCTGCGCAGCGAGCGCCCGGGCCACCTCGAGCCGGCGCTGCTCGCCGAAAGCCAGGTTGCCGGCCAGTTCGTCGCGCTTGTGGGCGAGGTTGGAAAAGTCGAGATAGTCCTCGACCGCAGCGGCGGCGCGTCGCGACCCGCCCATCCAGCGCGCGAGCGGATTGCCGGTCCGCTTCTGCTCGGCCGAGTTCTGGGCGACCCAGAGATTTTCCCAGACCGTCATGTTGTTGAACAGGCGGATATTCTGGAAGGTCCGCGCGATGCCGGCGTGCAGCGTGACGTGCGGTGGCGCTTCCGTGATGTCCTCGCCGTCGAAGAAGATCTTGCCGTCGGTCGGCGCGAAGATACCGGCGATCATATTGACGGTCGTGCTCTTGCCCGAACCGTTGGGGCCGATCAGGCCGAAGATTTCCCCGGCCTCGACCGTGAAGTCCAGTTCGTCGACGGCGCGCACGCCGCCGAAATGTTTGGAGAGGTTGGCGACTTCAAGCATCGGACGTCTTCCCGGCGCCGATCCATTCCTTCAGCTTGCGCACCACCTGGGCGCTGAACAGGCCCCGGGGCAGGAAGTTCATCACCAGGATGATCAGCGCACCGAACATCAGGTTTCGAACGTCGCCAAGGTCGCGGAGCACTTCGATAACGATCACCTGGATGAAGATCGCGGCGAACAGCGTACCCCAGACATTCGCGAGGCCGCCCAGGATCGGATAGGCGATCGCGAAAGTCGCCATGAGGATGTCGAAGTTCAGATGCTCGATGTGGGTCGTGTAGTGGGCATACAGGGCGCCCGCGGTCCCGGCGATGAAACCGCCGGCGGTAAAGGCGGACACCTTCACCACGGTCAGGTTGATGCCCACGCTCTGGGCCGCCATCTCGTCTTCGCCGACTGCGCGCAGCACCTTGCCGGCGCGCGAACGGTCCATCCACCAAAGGGTGGCCAGGATGATCGCGGCGACAATCCATATGAAGGCTGCAACGTCCTGGGTCGTCCATCCGTTTTCCGGGAAGAAGCGGATCTGCTTGAAGCCCTCACCGCCTTCCGGGCCGACGATGATATCGCCCTTGGCGATCCGGTAGTCGAAGTTGAACCAGAACAGGCGCACGAATTCGCCGAACGCGATGGTCGCGACGACCAGCATGAGCCCGCGGACCCGCAGCGCGGGGAAGCCGACGATGCAGGCCAGCACGGCCGCAGCGAGCCCGCCGGTGATCATGGACGGAACGATGTGCCATTCGGCGAGCACCGTGAGCATGCCGGCGACATAGGCGCCGATCGCCACGAAGCCGGCCTGGGCCATCGAGACCTGGCCGGTCAAAAGGATCACATAGGCCGACAGGCCCAGGATGGTGTGGACCCCGACGATCTGGACCAGGCCCCAGGTAAAGTCGTCCATCGCCTCAGTCCCTCAACACCTTCTTGCCGAACAGCCCCTGCGGACGGAACGCAAGGAACAGGAACAGCAGGAGCATGACATACATGTCGCGCTCGGTGATGCCGCGCAGGGCAAGAAACACATTTTCCAGCCCGCCGACCAGCAGGCCGGCGACGATCGCGCCCGGAATGCTGCCCAGGCCGCCCATCACGGTGACGATCAGGCCCTTGACGGTTAGCGGAACGAAGAGCAGCGGCGACAGGACGCCGACAGCCGCGCCGATCATGGCGCCGGCCAGGCCGCCCAGAACGCCGGCGATGATGAAGGTCGTCGCGTTGGTCCGGTCGACGCTGATGCCGCAAAGCTGCGCTGCGGTCCTCTGCTGCGCGACCGCCCGGGTCGCCAGGCCGAGCTTGGTCCGGTACAGCAGCGTGAGCAGCAGCCCCATCGCGATCAGGGCGAGCAGGAAGATCGTCAGCAGGTCGCCGCGGACCGCGAAGGCGTCGCTGAATTCGATCATCGGGTCTTCGATGATGCCCTGCAGCACCTCCGGGAAATCCATCGGTTCCCCGTCGGTGGCGTGGACGGCGATCTCTTCGATCAGGAAGAATGCGCCGACCGTCGCCATCAGCGTGGCGAGTTCGTAATGGTCCGGCGTGAATCGGAAGCAGATCGTATAGACGACCCAGGCGAACAGGCCCGCGGCGATCGCCGATACCAGGAACATAAGCAACGGCGGCAAGCCGAAATCGTCGCCGGTGCCGATCAACGCCGCGACGCCGAGGCTGGCGTAGGCGCCGCCGAACGCCGCCGCTGCATAGGCCAGGTTGATCTTGTTCATCACGCCGAAGATCAGCGTGAAGCCGATTCCGATGAGCGCGTAATACGCGCCCTGCATCACGCCGTCGGTGACCGCCTGAAGATAATCGACAAATTCCACGGGGCCGCCCTTCTTCCCGAACGGGAGCGGATGGAGTGGAGATTAAATGCGAGAGAAATCCGCCGGCGCCGCACGGGCGCCGGCGGGATTCTAGACCGTCAGCCTATTTGCGCGGGTCGTGGAGGATCTTCCACTCTTTCCCTTGCGCATGGACATAGACATACGGCTTGACGGCTTCGCCTTCTTTCGTGCGCTGGATGCCGCCGATCAGGCCGCCGGTCGACTTCAACGCGGCCAGTCCGTCGCGGATCTTGCGGCGGTCGGCCTGCACCGTGTCGCCCTTGGCCATGACGCCGGTTTTCTCGATGACGCTCTTCAGGATGAACATGTTCTCCCAGGCCGCGGCGCTGTGCAGGTCGGCGCTGCCGTTATACTTGGCTGCTCCGGCTGCCGCTTCCTTGGCCGCCGGGGTTACCGGCGCGTAGCTGGTCGGGATGATGATTCCGGCAGCTTGGCGCGAGCAGCCCCTGAGGGTCTCCATGCTCGACGAGCTGGTAAGGCCGATCAGCATCTTATACTTCACGCGCTGGCGCTTCATCTCCTTGAGCACACCGCACAGGGTGAAGGGGTGCGAGGAAATGGAGATGACGTCGGCCTTGGCCTTCTTCATCTGCCGCACCTGGGTGGTGAAGTTGGTGTCGTTGAGCAGCCACTTGACCCGGCCCTTAACCTCGAAGCCGGCTTCCGCGGCGCGCTTTTCCATGACCTGGTACCAGGTGAAGCGCGAGTGGGCGAAATCCTCTTCCACGCCGCCGAAGACGGACTTGAAGCCCGGATTCGTCTTCTTCACCCATTTGAACAGGCTCTGATACATCTGGCTTTCGTTCGGCACGTTGCGGAACGCCCATTCCGAAATCTTCGCCAGGCCGCCCTTGATGGCCGTGTCGGTGAAGATCGGGAACTGGAGGCCCGTATCCGAAGCGTCGCCGGCCTTCTTCTGCAGGACGCCGAACAGCGGCTCGGCCACGTTCGAGCAGGTCGGGCCGATCGCCACGACGGCCTTGCCCGACGCGATGCGGCGGACGACGGAGATGCCTTCCTCGGCCTTGCAGCGGTCGTCGTAGAAGGTGACGACTACCTTGCCCTTCGTGCCGTCGCCGAGCTTGATTCCGCCTTCCTTGTTGATCTTCTCGGCCGCGGCGAGCATCACCGCTTCGGTGTTGACGCCGAACGAGCGGACGACGCCGGACTTGGCGCCGAAACCGGCGACATGGACTTCGCGATCGGCCGACACGGCGGCGCCTTGCGTTCCGACGAACGCGAGCGCGGCAGTGGCGGCAAACATGATTGGATATTTCACGATGTTCCTCCCTATTCCATCGGGCGCCGGCGTGTACGTTGCCATCGGCACCCAGAATTGAGTCGGCAATGCAGCCCGGAAACCGGAACGGACCCCGTGCAGCCGCCTGCCACCATAGGGATGTCGGTGTGGCGGGTCAATCGCAAGCGGCCGGCCGCACGGTTCCGGCGCCGACGGGCCCGGTTTCCGGGCCGGGCCGAAGTTGCGGATACACCGTCCTGCAGGCGGAATTGCTGCCGGTTGCGCCGTAGAAAGTCGGGTGGCGGAGGGACGGTTTCGGATTTGTGCGGGACGTGGCTGGGGAACCTGGATTCGAACCAGGACCGACGGAGTCAGAGTCCGCTGTTCTACCGTTAAACTATTCCCCAACCGGAAGGGCGGGGCGCCCTCGGTCCGGCCAGATAAGGCGGGTGAGGCCGCTTCTCAAGCCCCCATCCAAAGCCCCTTGGCGATCCCGCGCCGCGGGGGCCGGCGGATTCGGTGCGGCGGAGCGGGCGGCTGTCACGACTTCGTCATCCCAAGTTTGAATTTCCCGGTTCAAACCATTAGATTTTCGGCAACAGGCCGGGTCGGAGAACAAGAATGACAAACCCGCGGGTGCGGCAGCCGTTCAGGAAAAGGGACCATCCGCCCCGCACGCGACGGGCCAACCGGCCGGCCTACGCCGCCGTCGATCTGGGTACGAACAATTGCCGCCTGCTGGTCGCGGAGCCTTCGGCCAAAGGCTTCCGGGTCATCGATTCCTTCTCGCGGATCGTCCGGCTGGGCGAAGGCGTTGCCGCGACGGGCCGGCTTTCCGAAGCGGCCATCGACCGGACGATCGACGCCCTGCGCATCTGCGCCGCCAAGATGCGCCGGGCCGACGTGATCCGCGTGCGCAACGTGGCGACGGCGGCCTGCCGCCAGGCCGCCAACCGCGACCGGTTCGTGGAGCGCGCCCTGACCGAAACCGGCCTGGATTTCGAAATCATCTCGCCGGCCGAGGAAGCGCGCCTGGCGCTGAGCAGCTGCACGCCGCTGTTCGACCCGAAGATCCCGGGCGCCATGGTGTTCGATATCGGCGGCGGCAGCACCGAAATCGTCTGCCGCCCCGGCCGGGACGCCGCCATCCGCGTCCTCTCGGTGCCGCTCGGAGTCGTCAACCTCTACGAACGGTTCGGCGGCGACCGGATTTCGGACGAAGACTTCGCCGCCATGGTCGGGGAGACGACGGGCCTCCTGGAAGACTTCGAGCAAGAGCAGCAGCTCGCGCCGCGCATTGCGGCCGGGCAGCTCCAGATGGTCGGGTCCTCCGGCACGGTAACGACGCTGGCGAGCGTGCATCTCGGTCTGCGCCGGTATGTCCGCTCCCGCATCGACGGCGCCACCATGCGCTTCGACGATCTGCTGCGCATCGGCCGGATGCTGGCCGGATTGAGCCGCGACGAACGCGCGGCCATCACCTGCATCGGCGCCGAACGGGCCGATCTGGTCGTCGGCGGCGTGGCGATCCTGGAGGCCATCATCCGCATGTGGCCGGTCGGGCGCATGCGCATCGCCGACCGCGGCCTGCGCGAAGGCATCCTGCTCGGCCTGATGGCGCAGGACGGCCACAGGATCGGCGAGCGGGTGGTGCACTGATCGGCCGGATCGGCAGTCGAGTGGCCGGAATGAGATTCTGGTGTTGAAACCGAGGCACCCCGGTTAAGGGGCTTAGCCGGTTTTGTGGCGTAGTCTCGATCAATGGATAACGGATACACCCTCGGCGATGGCGGCGGTTGCCAAAGACCGGTCCAGCGTCGCCAGGATATCTCCGCGGCGCAGTGCGCATTCCAGATAAGCGGCGTCGTACGCGCTTAGAGTATGCGAACGCGCGAGTCCCATGACTGACTCTTCGTCATGATCGTCGTCATGGTGCAGACGAAGATTCCGGAGACGCATCAGGAATCGCGCGCTATCCGACGGGTCAATTCTTGCGCGCCTTTCGTTGACGATCAGCACATTGCGAATCTCATGCCAGAAAAGTGCCGGGATCGCACCGCCGACCCGAGGCAGATCGTTCAGGACCCTATCGGACGCCGTGGCCTGTTCATCCTCGAAACACCACGAAGCAGCGATCGACGCATCGATGACGATCGCCATCAGGCGCGCCCCTGATCCCTGGCCGCGCGGATTTCCGCAGCCGATACTCTCGGCCGCCGGGCCCGCTCCGCACGGATAAGCGCAACTGTTTCAGCAACCGGGCTGTTCAGCGCTACGATCCGGGCAGCCGGTACGCCGTGACGCGCGATGATGACGTCTTCGCCGGCCTCAGCCTGCGCAATGAGATGCGAGAGTTTGGCCTTCGCGTCCGCAACATTGACCGTAAGGGACATCGGATAAGTTCCTGATAGCGGTTTCCGAATGTCGATTTCCTAATGTATATTGCTTATTTGGTCAACACTTGGTCCAAGTTTTCGCTTTAGATAGATTAGGTGCCGGCTCGCCGAAAGACATCGGCACCCGATATCGCATCCTCCGGAAGCGGCGGCTACGGCCCGGCCCGGCCGTAAAATCCGAGCCTTTCCTCTGCCGTGAACGCAACGTCCGGTTCCTCGAAATAGGAGAAGACGGCGACGATGCGCGCGCGGCCTCCTTCGACCGGCGTGACCCGGTGGGCGGTGTTCTTCCCCTTGAAGACGTTGAGCGTGCCCGGCGCCAGCGGCAGCGACCGGACGAAACCGTCCTCCCCGGCGAGCAGGCGGCCGACGCCGTCGTAGTTCGGGTCCGCGTCGCTCCGCAGACCGCTGCGATACTGGAACACGCCGCCGGCGAGCGGCGCCTGGAGCAGGCAGGTCGTGGTGAATTCCGCCCGGTCGAAATGCCAGTTGAGTTGCTCTCCCGCGCCGTAGGTCATGACGTTGATTCGCGCCAGCGGGTCGGCCATCTCGTAAAGGCGGGTTTTTTCCAGCGTTGCTGCAAGGAAGTCGATCAGTGGCTGCCACCCGTAAATCTGCGCGATCGGGCTTTGCGGGATCTGGTCGGCGCAAACCGTATGGTTGATCGTGTCGAAGCGGCGCAGGGCAGGGTGGTCCGGCGGCACGTCGCGAATGGCATCGTCGAAATAGATGTTGTGTTCGCGGCAATGGGTGAACGCCGAGGTTTCGAACAGCGGTCCGAGTTCGTCGATGCAGCGCTCCAGCGCCTCCGGCAGGATCAGGCCTTCGAGGCTGAACATGCCGGCGCCCTGCAGTTCCTGCCGGCATCTGGCAAGCAACGACCGCCCCCGGGCGCTGTCGGGCGTGTCGAGGGGAAAGCGGTCAAGGTCGAGCAGATGTTTCATAGGAACGGCCATATCGAATCCCGGCGGCGCATATAGGCCGTCGCCGCCGGGTGGCCAGAGACTTTTCGAAAAAATGCAATCCGGCGCTATCGAAGACCCTCGTCGCTCATTGCGGGTCCGAAATTTTCGCGTTGCCGGCAAACGGCCTCGTTTCGGCCTGGCAGGCTGCTTGCTACCCGTTCAGCCGGCGCGCGGCGTCGACGGCGAAATAGCTCAGCACCCCGTCGGCGCCGGCGCGCTTGAAGGACATCAGGGCTTCCAGGATCACCCGGTCGCCGTCGAGCCAGCCCCGGTCGACGGCGCCGCGCAGCATCGAATATTCGCCGCTCACCTGGTAGGCGTAGGTCGGCACGCCGAACCGGTCCTTCACCCGGCGCACGATGTCCAGATAGGGCAGGCCGGGCTTGACCATCACCATGTCGGCGCCTTCGGCGATATCGAGCGCGACCTCGCGCAGCGCCTCGTCGCCGTTCGCCGGATCCATCTGGTAGGTTTTCTTGTCACCCTTGAGTGCGCCGATAGACCCGATGGCGTCGCGGAACGGCCCGTAGAAGCCCGAGGCGTATTTCGCAGCGTAGGACATGATCTGGACCCGGTCGAAGCCGTCGCCGTCGAGCGCGGCGCGGATTGCGCCGACCCGGCCGTCCATCATGTCCGACGGCGCGATCACGTCGCAGCCGGCATCCGCCTGCACGATCGACTGGCGGCACAGCACCTCCACGCTCTCGTCGTTGGCGACATAGCCGTCGCGGATCACGCCGTCATGGCCGTGGCTGGTGAACGGGTCGAGCGCGGCGTCGCAGATCACGCCGATGTCCGGATGCGCCGCCTTCACCGCCCGGATCGCGCGGCAGACCAGATTGTCCGGATTGGTCGCCTCGGTGCCGTCCTCGTCCTTCTTCTCCGGCGGGGTCTGGGGAAACAGGGCGATCGCCGGAATGCCCAGGGATTTCGCCTCGCCGGCGGCCCTGGCGACCCGGTCGGCCGAAAGCCGCTCGACGCCCGGCATCGCGGCGATCGGCTCGGCCCGGTCCCGGCCCTCGCAGACGAAGACCGGCCAGATCAGGTCGTCCGGCGTCAGGGTATTTTCGCGGACCAGGCGGCGGGACCAGTCGTGCCGCCGGTTGCGCCGCAGGCGGGTCGTCGGGAAGGAGGCGGTCATGGCGGATGTCCGCGGCGGTGGCAGATAACGGCCACAGGCTAGGCGATCGGGCGCCTGCCGGAAATTAAGAGCGCTGTCGCACGCCTCGACCCGGGTCAGCCCGGCGCGCCGCTGACCATGCCGAAGCCGATGCCGTATTCCAGCGTGTCGGCATAAACCGCGGTCTGCGGACGCCCGCCCCCGGCTTCGGCGTGGGCGGCGGCCGCGGCGATCCAGGTGTGGAGTTCGAGGCTGCCGACGCCCGCTTCGGCCATGACGTCTTCCGGTCTCCAGGCGTCGAACGAGTCCAGGTTGCCGTTCGTCAGGACATCGAGAAAGAATCGGTCGAATTCCGGATTGAGGCAGATGTCTTCGCGGGTCCGGCTGCCGTCCACCAGCATTTGCGCGCCTTCCAGATGCATTACGCGCAGCCGCTCCAGCCATTCGGCCTCGGTAAATGACCCGCCGCGCTCGCCGGCGAGCTGCCAGCGCGTCACTTCGTCGGAGCCTTCCCCGATCATGGGAAAATAGCGGGTCGGATGGTGGGACATGCCGCCCGAGCCCATCAGCAGCACGCGCTTGCCCTCCAGCGCCGGCGCCGAACCGATGGCCTGGCCGAACCGGCGCGACCGGGAAAAGCGCTGCAGGGGCGGCACCATCACGTTGATGAAAACGGGGATCACCGGATAGGCGTCGAGCGCGCCCAGGATGCGATGCGCCGGCTGGGAAAAGCCGTGATCGACGGTCATGGTGTGGGAAACGCCGGGATCGAACCCGGCCGCGCGCAGATGATCGATCAGGGCGAGCGCTTCCGTGTGCGGCACGTCGAACTGGCCCGGAAAGCCGCCGATGTCGTTCACCGCCCGGCAGCTCAGCCCGATGCAGGTCGCCGGCATCCGGTCGAGATGGAAGCCGCTGTAGTGATCGGTGCCGAACAGGACGACGAGCTCGGGATCGAACGCCCGCACCCGCGCGGCCTGTTCGGCGTAGACCGCCTGGATCGCCTCATGCTCCGGCGGTTCCTTGGCGTAGCACATCAGGATCGGCGAATGGGGCAGGCAGAGAAGGTAGCTGCTCATGCGGACATCCCCAGCGGCAGGACCGGCGCGAAATTCTCCCCGACAAACACCTTTGCGACCGACCGGCTGGCGAACAGCCATCGCCCGTCGAGCCGCCGGTAAGTGTCGTCGTAATCCTGCACCAGCAGCGGCACCGCCGGGTGGGGCGGCGGACCGTCGGCGGCGAACAGCAGCAGGATACAGCTCCCGGCGGCGCTGTCCTCGCCGGTCCGTTCCAGGCGCAGGTTGGTGAACAGGTGGCGGGCGGTGCGGACGCCCGCGGCGGCCTCGCGCCCGGCCCGCGCGGCATAGGCGGCCCGGATGGCGCTGCGGCCGACGCTGCGCGCGCCGCTCTCGCGGCCGTACCAGCCGTCCGGCGTGAACAGGTCGGCCACGGTCGCCGGGTCGCCGCGGTCGATGCGCCAGGCGAATTCGGCGATCAGCGCCTCGATCTCGAGGCGGAGCAGGGGATCGGTCATCGCGCCAGCCGCCAGTCCGTCGCCGGCGCCGGATCGCGCCGCACCGGGTTCGACAGGCGGCCCAGCCCGGCAATCGTCACCTCGACCGGGCCGTCGAACCGGCTGAGATCGGCGGCATGCAGCGGCCGGCCGCCGGCTTTCGCGGCGCGGAAGGCGGTGCCCATGGAGATCATGTCGCCGGCTTCGAGGGTCATGAAGCGGGAGATGAATGCCAGCACTTCCTCGACCCGGTAGGTGTAGTGGCGCGTGTTGTCGTCGGTGAAGACCTCGCCGGCCAGGCTGCAGGAAATGTCGAGATCGTGCGGGTCGGGCACCTCGTCTGCCGTCACGAGCCAGGGGCCGGCCGGGCCGAAGCCGTCGGCGCCCTTGTAGCGCGCGGCGTAGGAGAGATGCTGCTCGACCTTCCGGACGGAATCCGGGTCGTCCGGATCGGGATAGAGCGCCCAGTAATGGACCCGGTCTTCGCCGCGCATGTCGTTGCCGGTCATGTCGTTGAAGATGGTGTAGCCGAAGACGTGGTCCATCGCCCGGGCCGGGTCGATGTCCTTGCCGTCCCGGCCGACGATGACCGCCAGCTCCGGCTCCGGATGCAGCCGGCCGTAGTGCGGGCGGACCGGGACCGGCGCGCCGTGGCCGATCAGGCAGGTCGCCGGCTTCATGAAGATCGTCGGATGGTCCGGCGCGCTGATCTTGCGGTCGTCGGCCGCCGAGTTGTTGAGCGCCACGCCGATAATCTTGCCCGGCCGGCGCACCGGTGGCTGCCAGGTGACCGCATGGGCGGGAATCGTCGGAAGGCTGCCCGGATTGTCCCGCATCCGGTCCACGGCGTGCCGGGCCCGGCGGAGCGCTTCGGGGCCGCCACGGACGAGGTTCAGCATCGAACCGAAAGCCGGGCTGCCGGTCGCTTCCAGCGCCATGTCGAGGTCGATCAGCGCGTCCTCGCCGGCCGCCGCCGCGATCCGGTCCTGTCCGTCCCAATGGATACTGGCGAGGCGCATGATGGGCCATCCGGTCTATCGGAGCGGCCGGATGCTTTCCGCATGGCCGTCCGCCTGTCAAGAATCGCCTGTCAAGAAGCGGGTCCCGGTCGCCAGGCGGCGGCCGGGCACCGGGCTATCCGGTCGAGGGCCGGGAATCGCTGCCGGCCGCCAGCACGGGCGCAACGGAGAGCCTGTAACCGAGCGCCTTCATCACGCTGGCTAGGGTCGCAAGCGTCGGATTGCCGCCCGGCCGGAATGCTTTGTACAGCGCTTCGCGGCTGACGGACGCGGAACCGGCGACCGACGACATTCCGCGCGCCCGTGCGACATCGCCGATCGCCGCGACGATCAGATCGGGGTCGCCGTCTTCGAAGGCCGCTTCGAGATAGGCCGCCTGGGCTTCCGGGGCGGATAGCCGGACGGCCGGATCCCAGGGTTCGGTTTCAAGCGCCATCGTCAAGTTCCTTCGCCATTTGCCTCGCCCGCGCAATGTCCCTTCGTAATTTCGGGGCGCTGCCGCCTCTTGTCGCCGCCGCACAGGAGGATGACGGTCCCGTCCGGACGCTGCGTAAAATAGACCCGGTAACCGGGTCCGACATCGACCCGCAATTCGCTCACACCGCCGCCGACCGGCCGCACATCGCCGGGATTGCCCAGCGACATTCGGCGGATTCGCAGGTCGATCCGCGCAACCGCCTGTAAATCCCGAAGTTTTTCCAGCCAGTCGGAGAAGGCGCGGGTCTGCCTGATTTCCATTGAATGTAAGATATAGTACACAGACGGTCGGTGCAAACTGCGTTGCGTTCCCCCGCGCTCCGCTTATATCCGGCTTCATGGCTGCGCAGATCAACAGTCTCGGCTTTGCCAGGGCGCCCGCGCGGACGCGGGTCGTGGTGGCGATGTCCGGCGGTGTCGACAGTTCCGTCACCGCCGCGATGCTGCACGCCGGGGGCTATGAGGTCATCGGCGTCACCCTGCAACTCTACGACCACGGCGCCGCCGTCAGCCGGCCGGGCGCCTGCTGCGCCGGGCAGGACATCCGCGACGCCCGCCGGGTCGCCGAAGAGGCCGGGTTCCCGCACTATGTCCTCGACTACGAAACCCGGTTCCGCGAGAGCGTGATCGACGATTTCGCCGACAGCTACCTGCGCGGCGAGACCCCGCTGCCCTGCGTGCGCTGCAACCAGACGGTCAAGTTCACCGACCTCATGGCGATGGCGCGCGACCTCGACGCCGACTGCCTCGCGACCGGCCACTATGTCCGCCGGATCGAGGCGGCCGCCGGGCCGGAACTGCACAGGGCCGCCGATCCGGCCAAGGACCAGAGCTATTTCCTGTTTGCCACGACCCGCGAGCAGCTCGGCTATCTGCGCTTTCCCCTGGGCGGCCTGTCGAAGGCAGAGACCCGCCGCATGGCGCGGGAACTCGATGTGCCCGTCGCCGAAAAGCCGGACAGCCAGGACATCTGTTTCGTCCCGAACGGCGACTATGCGCGGGTGGTCGAGAAGCTGCGGCCCGGCGCCTGCGATCCCGGCCGGATCGTCGATCTCGACGGCAACGAACTGGGCGCCCACGACGGCATTATCCGCTTCACCGTCGGCCAGCGCCGGGGCCTCGGCGTCGGCGGCGCGGCGGAGCCGCTCTACGTCGTGCGCATCGACGCGGAGAGCCGCGAGGTCACGGTCGGCCCGCGCGAAGCCCTGGCGCGCCGCACCATCGCGATCGGCCGGCTGAACTGGCTGGGCGACGGGGCGCTTGAAGGCGGTATGCTCGAAGACGGGGCGCCGGAGGGCAGGGCGATCCGCGCCGAAGCCCGCATCCGCAATACCGGCGCCGCCATGCCCTGCCGGGTCGAGGCGGACGGCGGCGGCGGCGCGACGCTGACCTTCGACGCGCCGCAATACGGCGTCGCCGCGGGCCAGGCGGCGGTGCTCTACGACGATACGCGGCTGCTCGGCGGCGGCTGGATCGCCCCGGCGCGAGACCCGG